>JBGPYK010000525.1:0-2621 GCA_041493245.1 Methylomirabilia bacterium
CGGCGCTACGGCCGCCTGGGCGCCGGCATGACGGCGAACGTGATCACGTACCGGGGACGGAGCGCCGCGCGCGAGGTCGGCAAGGCGCTCGGGTTGCCCGCCGACATGCAGGACCGTCTCGCGCAGCTCGCGCCCACCTGGGGCTACCAGGACCCGGACGATCTGCTCACGAAGCACCTGGCCGAGGCCGGGTGCGACTCGCGCCACCCGCGGGTGCGGAAGTTCGCCGCGCTCTGGACGATGATCCAGGACCTGCCGCGTCACCTCGGTCAGCACTCGGGCGGCATGGTTGTCGCCGCGCGCCGGCTCGACGACGTCGTGCCCCTCGAGCCCGCGACCATGCCGGGCCGCGTCGTCATCCAGTGGGACAAGGACGATTGCGCCGCGCTGGGGATCATCAAGATCGACCTGCTGGGGCTGCGGATGATGTCGGTCCTCCAGGACGCCATCACGCTCGTCGGCGAGCAGGGGGGCTCCGTGGATCTCGCGCGGCTGCCCCCCGACGATGCCGGCGTGTACCGGATGCTCCAGCGGGCCGACACGATCGGCGTCTTTCAGGTCGAGAGCCGCGCGCAGATGGCGACGCTGCCGCGCATCCGTCCCGAGCGGTTCTACGACCTCGTCGTGCAGGTCGCGATCATCCGGCCGGGGCCAATCGTCGGCGACATGGTCCACCCCTACATCCGGCGGCGCCGCGGGCGCGAGCCCGTGACGTATCCCCATCCCAGCCTCGAGCCGATCCTCCGCCGCACCCTCGGCGTCCCGCTCTTCCAGGAGCAGCTCCTGCGCATGGCGATGGTGACGGCCGGCTTCAGCGGCAGCGAGGCTGAGGAACTGCGGCGGGCCTTCGGCTTCAAGCGGAGCAAGTCGCTCATGGCGGAGGTCGAGACGAAGCTCCGCGCGGGCATGGCCCGTCAGGGGATCACGGGCGCGGCCGCCGATCAGATCGCCCACGCCATCACCGCTTTCGCGCTGTATGGATTTCCTGAGTGCGTCGTCGGCGGCACCCGAGTCATTGATGGCGAGACGGGGCGGTGGGTCCGGATCGAGGACGTCGTGTCGGGAGTGGCCGGCCTGCCTAGCACGATGGCCTGCGACGAGGGTCTGATGCTGCGCAAGCGATGTGTGGTCCGGGCGACGTCCAGCGGATCACGAATGGTCTATCGCCTCCGTACTGCGCTGGGACGCGAAATCATGGCCACCGCCGAGCATCCCCTCCTGACCCCGACCGGCTGGCAGGCGCTCGCGACGCTCCGTGTCGGAGACCACGTCGCGGCCGCGCGCTCACTCCCCGTCTTCGGACGCAAGCGCTGGCCGCGCCATCGCCTGATCGTGCTCGCCGATCTCATTGCCGAAGGCAATCTCTGTCACCCGAGCACGCCGTACTTTTACACGACGGATCCGCAGCAGCGGGACGAGTTCGTGCAGGCGGTGGAGCAATTCGAGAACACGCGGGCGACGGTCGCGCTCCACCGGCAGTGCTACAGCGTGCACGTGCGACGGCGCGATCGCACGCGCGCGATCGGCCTGGTCGTCTGGGCCAAGCGGCTGGGGATCTGGGGGTGCAATGCTCATCAGAAATACCTGCCGCCAGAAGTCTTCGAGCTGTGTGCGAGGAACGTCGAACTGCTCCTGGCACGCCTGTGGGAAGGCGACGGCTCGATGTCCCGGGCGGGCCACGCGTCGTACGACACCGCGTCGCGTCAACTCGCCGAGGAGATCCAGCACCTCTTGCTCCGACTCGGCATCGTCGCTCGCGTGTATGAGCGGACGCGGCCATACCGGGGGCGCCAGTTCACGGGATTCGTCGTGACGATCACCGGCCGCGAGAATCTGTCCCGGTTCTCGCGGCGGATCGCGTCGCGTTTCCTGAGCGCCCGGAGGCGGGAGATGGCGCACGAACTCGCAGGATCTCTGACCCCGCGCCGTCGATCTTCGCGGGACGTCGTTCCGATGGCTGTGAAAGTCATGATCGATAGCGAGCGGCATCGCCACGGTGTCGCGTGGGACACGATCGCCGAGGGCGCCGGGGTGTCAATCCGGGCGATCGTCTCACCCGACGCTTCCAAGCGGGGATATCGCCGCTGGGTGATCGCCCGGCTGGCGCGCTATTTTGACTCTCCCGAGCTCGCGCGCCTGGCGGCGTCGGACTTGTACTGGGACCGGGTCGTGAGCATCGAGCCGATCGGGGTCCGCGAGACCTACGACCTCCATGTCGAGGGCGACCACAACTTTCTCGCCAACGATCTCGTCGTTCACAATTCGCACGCGTCCAGCTTCGCGCTGCTCGCGTATGCCAGCGCCTATCTCAAGGCGCATCACCCCCCGGCGTTCTACACGGCGCTCCTCAACAACCAGCCCATGGGGTTCTACCATGCCGCGACCATCGTCAAGGACGCCCAGCGGCATGGCCAGCGCATCCTGCCCGTCGACGTGACGCGCTCGCAGTGGCTGTGCACGATCGAGGACGGCGCCGTGCGGCTCGGCTTCAACTACGTCAAAGGGCTGCGCGAGGGCGCGGGACGGGCGATCGCGGCGGCGCGGATGAAGCGTGCGTTCACCTCGGTCGCCGACGTCGCCCACCGGGCGGCGCTCGGTCGCGACGAGCTGGCCACGCTCGC
>JBGPYK010000388.1:0-3512 GCA_041493245.1 Methylomirabilia bacterium
AAGCGTCAGGCTTCATACTGCAGCTCCTTCCGTGTGCGGGATGCACACTGGGGGTAGCGGCGGCGGTCGCGGAAGCGTTTGCCTGGATGGGCCCGAGGCAGCGGGCCGGTGAGCGGCGCAAAGAGCATGCTGGCGCCATCGTCGGCGCGGAGCGCTTGGAGCACGCCTTCATGCGCGAAGCGCTTGGCCGTCGTGTGATGCACGCCGAGTTGGGTGGCGATCTCGGTGGCGGTGAGCCACCCGGCCTGCCGGAGATGCTCAGCCAGACTCGGAATCCCGTGCGCGATCCGGACGTGTCGGACGCGAAGTCGGGTGAAGCGCTGCCCGGTTCCGGTCCGGAGCCACCGCGCATCGAGGGTCTCGGCGATTTGTCGATCCGTGTGCTCCGTGGTCAGCGCCCGCACCATCTCGACGATGGTCGCCGGCGTCCGCCGCAGATCCGGTGCGCCCCGTGGGAGCGGGCAGTCAAGCGAGGTCGTTGCCCCACCTTTCCAGCGGATATTCAGCTGGATCGTGCGGTCGCGGAGCAGCGTGACATCCTCGATCAAGAGCCGCAACATGCGCTTGCGCTCGCGCGCCGGCGTCCGCGGATCGTGCCACACTCGCGGCAGGTCGGCGACCAAGGTCTGAATCCGCTCGCGGTCGGGGCCACTGAGCTCCGGCCCATCGGTCGTCGTCCCGCGCGTGTAGTCGTCCTCGAGTGCCGCGAGCCGGGCGAGCTTCTCATTCCACTGCTGTTCGAGCGTATCGGCGACCAGCCGATGCTCGGGCCGCACGAGCATGAACTGGCGCTGGGCGAGCTCGGCGTCTTCGCGGGCGCGCTCGACCTGCGCCCGGCGCAGGCGATCGACCTCGGCCTTGCGCTGGCGGAGTTCATCGAAGACCTCCAACGCCACATCGAGCGCCGCCGGCGTCACGGCCTCGAGCACGACCTGACTCACCGCCTCGTCGAGACCGGTGCCGGGAATGATCTGACAGGACGGCTCGGCGGCCTCGATCCCTCGCCGCTGACAGAGGTAGTCCGGGGCGGGATGGCCACGACGGACGGAATAACGCACAGTCATTCGGAGTCCACAGCGCCCGCAGATCACCAGGCCTTGCAGGAGCGCGACGCCTTCGCGCGCTGGACTGCGTCGTCGATCGGTGCCGTAGCCGGCGGCGTTGGTGAGGAGCGTGGCCTGATTCGCCTCGTACTCGTCCCAGGTGAGGTAGCCCGGGTGAGTATTGGGCAGAAAGACTTTCCAGTCCGCGCGAGGCAGGCGCCGGTTGCGCGTCTGGCCCGCGATGATCACTTTGCGCTGACGCGTGCGGCCGTACACGAAGGCCCCGGCGTACCGCGGATTGTGGAGCATCCCGAGGACTCGACTGTGCATCAAGGGGGCGAACACGATCTGGCCCGCGCGGCCCCCCGTGTAGAGCCGGCGCGGCCAGAGGATCTTTTCCTGGGCGAAGTGGCGCACGACCTTCTGCGCCGAACCCGTCCGGCGAAAGGTTTCGAAGAGCAACCGGACCGTGGCCTGGATCTGGGCATCGGGATCAAGCGACAGCCGTCCGGTGCGGTCGATCACGAAGCCGATCGGGGGGCGCATCCACAGCTCGCCCCGCCGCGCCTTGTTGAGCTGGCCCCCGAGCAGCCGGGCTCGCAGCACATGCAGCTCGGCCTCACTCATGGTGCCCTTGAGGCCCAAGAGCAGGCGATCGTTAAAGTGACTGGGATCATAGATGCCGTCCTCGTCGAGAATGAGCGTCTCGGCGAGGGCGCAGATTTCCAGGAGCCGGTGCCAGTCCGTCGAGTTGCGCGCCAGCCGTGACACCTCCAGCCCCATCACGACCCCGACGCGGCCGAGGCCGACCTCGGCGACCAGTCGTTGAAAGCCGGTGCGCTCGACGGAGGACGCGCCCGAGAGCCCGAGATCTTCGTCGATCACCACGATCCGATCGGACGGCCAGCCGAGGGCGTGGGCGCGCCGCTTGAGGTCATACTGGCGAGCCGTACTCTCACGGTGATCGCGCACCTGCTGCAGCGAGGATTGCCGCACGTAGAGGTAGGCCAGCCGGCGCAGATGCTCGGAGGTCACCTTGCTTGCCGTCGACATCATGACGGTCCCTCTCTCGGCTGGGCACACGCCAGGACCAAGCCGGCCAAGACGGTGGTGAGTTCCCCGCGAGCCGCGGGCAGCAGTCGCGGCGCCCGCTCGGCCCGTGGCTCGTCGATCGGGCGTCTCGGCCGCGACGGCACGAGCGTCGTGAGCGCGGTGAGCCACGCCGGCAGGCCGCGCGCGAGCAGCAACGCGAGCCCGTGACCGCGTGGCGCGAACGGCGCGACGTCGAGCGCCTCGCAGCGCACGGCCTCGTACTGCTCGACGACATCCTGGGGCTCAGCGCCGACGGGACTCACGGCTCTGCGGCCTCCGAGGAGCGCCGTTTTTTTTTCGCCGCACCAACGCCCGCGCGAGCGACCGCGGATGGACGGCGATGCCGAAGTGCTCCCGGACAGCCTCCGCCATGGCCGCCGCCGAGCGCGCCGGCGCCTCGGCGCGCTGCTGTTCGACGAACGCCAGGATGTCGTCGGTGCACTTGTGCGCGCCCTTCGGCCCCCGCGGGCGGGGCAGCAGCCCGGGGAGCCCGGCCCCCGTGAAGGCCGTCTCGGCGGCATAGAACGCTTGGCGGCTGACCCCAAACGCCGTCGCGACCTCGGTCACCGGCCTCCCCTCGACCCGATGCCGACGGAGCATCTCGTACTTCACCTGCACGCGATCCCGTCGATCGAAGAATTCCTGCCGCGCGAACGCCTCGTCCTGGACGGCGTCGGGACGCGGATGGAGCGCGCCGGCGGCGCGGAGCGCCGCGACCTTCGGATCCTCCGGGGCGGGCGGGCGGCGCCGAGCCATGGTGTCATGCATACTACGTCCATGCCTGCCTGTCGAGTCAAGGATATTCTGGGGGAGGTCGTCGACTTCACTGGCGAAAACTGCCACGAGATACTGACGAGGCGCCGTGCTGATCCCGCGGGCGATGGACGAAATACGGCTGACACTCAGGACGAAATTTCCATGACACGCCAAGGCACCGGTCAGCGCGATCGCCCCGCACGGGTCGCCATCAGGTCGGCGAGCGCCACGAGATCCTCGACCCGAAAGCGCGACCGCCCGCCGCCGACGCTGACGTAGGGATCGGCGGGCACGAAATCCGTCCAATTGACGGGCACCGAGCACAGGCCGCCGTCGGGGTGCTCGAACGTGATTCGATCCTCGCCCCACAGCGGCTTGGCGACGACGAACCGGAACGCCTGGCCGCGGAGGGGATGAAACGGGTGCGTGATCTGAATCAGCGGCGGATCAGTGGCACCGGCTGTACTCGACAGCTTTCGAGAAAGGCAAAGTGGAGTCGGGGGTGCGCTACGTCAAGGGCAACTTCCTGCCCGGGCGCGAATTCCTCGACGACCGCGATCTCACGGAGCAACTGGCGCAGTGGCAGGTCGAGATCGCCGACGTCCGGGTGCACGGCACCAC
>JBGPYK010000336.1:0-3891 GCA_041493245.1 Methylomirabilia bacterium
CTCAAGACCCATACCGAGCGCGCCTTGGCCAACGGCGTGACGCGGGAGGAGATCGGCGAGCTCATCACCCACCTGGCGTTCTACGCCGGCTGGCCCAGCGCCATGTCGGCCGCGCGGGTCGCCAAGCAGGTCTTCGAGGAGAAGAAGGCATGAAGGTCGGGTTCATCGGGCTGGGCACCATGGGCGCCAGCATGGCGTCCAATCTCCAGGCGGCGGGACATGAGCTCTGCGTGAACGATGCGCGGCGGGACGCGGCTGCGCCGCACGTGAAGGCGGGCGCGGTGTGGAAGGACACGCCGCGGCAGGTGGCGGAGGGCGTGGAGGTCGTGTTCACCTCCTTGCCCGGCCCTGTGGAAGTGGAGGCGGTGGCGCTCGGTCCGGATGGCCTGATCAACGGCATGCGGCGGGGCGCCGCCTATTTCGATCTATCGACCAATTCTCCCTCACTGGTGCGGCGGCTCTACGTCACGTTCAAGGAAAAGGGCGTGCACCTGCTCGACGCGCCGGTGAGCGGCGGCCCCAAGGGCGCCAAGAGCCGCAAGCTGGCGCTCTGGGTGGGCGGGGACCGGGAGATCTACGACCGCTTCAAGCCCGTGCTCGACGCGATCGGCGACCAGCCGTACTACGTCGGGCCCATCGGGGCGGGCTCGGTGGCCAAGCTCGTGCACAACTGCGCCGGCTACGCGATCCAGACGGCTCTGGCCGAGGTCTTCACCCTGGGCGTCAAGGCCGGCGTCGAGCCGCTAGTGCTGTGGCAGGCGGTGCGGCAGGGGGCGAGAGGCCGCTCGCGCACCTTCGACGTCCTTGCCGATCAATTCCTGCCGGGGATCTTCGATCCGCCGTCGTTCGCGCTCAAGCTGGCCCACAAGGACGTCGGGCTGGCCACGGCGCTGGGGCGGGAGCTCGGGGTGCCCATGCGTATCGCTCACCTCACGCTGGAGGAGATGACCGAGGCGCTCAACCGCGGCTGGGGCCAGCGCGACTCGCGGGTTGCCATGCTGCTGCAGGAGGAGCGGGCCGGGGTGAAGATCGCCGTGCCGGTGGAGAAGATCCGGGAAGCGCTGGAGCGGGGCGGCTAGGGAGCGAATCCACGCACGGGAGGGACTCGACATGTCAGACGCGAATCGCCTTCGGTACCTTCGTGTCGCGCTCATCGCGGTAGGGCTGATCTTCGCCTTCGGCATCTTCCCGTTGGGGATCGTGTGGCCCGCCGGTTGGAAATGGGGCCAGGGGCATTCACACTATCTGATGATGATCCTCGGGGTCTACGCGACGCTCGGCGTTTTTCTGCTCATCGCGTCCAAAAATCCGGCGGCCCACACGAGCCTGATCTGGTTCACGGTCTGCTCGAGCGTCGTGCACGCCGGCATCATGGCCGTCCAGGCGTTCACCGACGCCGCGGAGCGCGGGCACCTCATCGGCGACGTCCCGGCGCTCCTGGTGGTGGCGATCGTGCTCGCGATCTTGACACCCTGCGGCCGGGCGGCGGGGACCGCCCGGAGCTGAGGTTCCGCATGGACGCGCACACCGTCAGCGGTCACAAGCTCGGATTGGTGCTCGCGGCCTTCATCGGCGGGTGGCACGTCGCCTGGTCGGCGCTCGTGCTCGTCGGCTGGGCGCAGCCGGTGATCAACTTCGTCTTCTGGCTCCACTTCATCACGCCCCCGTATCAGGTCGGCGCGTTCGTGCCGTGGCGTGCCTTGGCGCTGATCGCCGTCACGGCGACGCTCGGCTATCTCTTCGGGCGCATCATCGGCGCGATCTGGAATGGGGTTCACCGGGCGTGACCGACCGACCATCGCGCAGGATCACGGTGAATCAAGGGGCGCTGCCGACGCGCTGAGGGGACGGGCTAGGGCGACTGGCGCGTGTGCGTTTGCGTTACCGCCGCCGCGGCTGGTACCGGTTCCTCTGGGGCCCCCGCTTCGCGCGCGCCAGGACGCTCGGCCTGCTTCACCTTGAGCTTGGCCACGAGATCCGGGTAGCCCGTGCGCTGGATGATCGCGTTGAACTGCGTGCGATAGTTGGCGACGAGGCTGACGCCCTCGATGTTCACGTCGTAGGCGCGCCAGCGCCCGTCGTTCAGGAGCATGCGGTAGTCCACCGGAATCTCCGTCCCCTGTTTCGTCACGATCTTGGTTTTGACGACCGCTTGGTCGCCGTCGACGACGTCCCCAGCGAACTGGATCTTCTCCCCGGAGTAGCCCTCGATCTTCGTGACGTAGGCGTTCTCGAGGAGATCGCCGAAGAGGCGGGCGAACTCCTCGTGCTCGGCCTGTGTGTGCCCCTGCCAGTGGCGGCCGAGGCTCCGCTGCGAGATCTCGGTGAAATCGAAGATCGTGTTGGCGACCGTCCGGAGCGCTCTCCGCCGCTCCCCCGTCTTCGCCGCTTTCTTGAGCTCGGGGTCCGTGACGATCTTCAAGACCTGCTCGATGGACTGGCGGAGCTGTTCGGTGGGCGGCCCGGCAGCGGTGTCGCGTGGGACGAGGAGCGCCAGCGCAATCCCAAGTGCGACGAGCGTGCGTGTCATATCAGCGTCATCTTATACGAAATTCCGCGAAGCGCAAGGGCCCGAGCGCGACACGTTCCCGCTAGAGGTAGACGGCCTTGAGCTGGGGCGCCGGGTAGCGCTCGCCGGCCGCGGCCCCGGTGGGGACTGCGTCCGAGAGGCGCGTGACGTCTTCGGCACTGAGCGCGACGTCCACCGCGCCGACGTTTTCCTCGAGCCGGTCCTTTCGCTTCGTCCCCGGGATCGGGACGATGTCCGGCCCGCGCGCGAGGAGCCACGCCAGCGTGAGCTGCGCCGGCGTACAGTGCTTCTCCCGCGCGATCGCCTCGACGCGGCGCACGAGCTCGAGGTTCTTTTCGAGGTTGCCGTCCTTGAACCGGGGGTGGTCGCGGCGCCGGTCGTCCTGCGGGATCTGGTCCGCGCTCCGGACGCGCCCCGCCAGGAGGCTCCGCCCGAGCGGCGAGTAGGCGACGAACGAGATGCCGCGCTCGCGCAGGACGGGGAGCGTCTCCTCGGCCTCGGTCCGGTAGAGCAGGGAGAACTCGCTCTGGAGCGCCGTGATCGGGTGCACCGCGTGGGCGCGGCGGATGGTTGCGGGCGCGGCTTCCGAGAGCCCGAGGAAGCGCACCTTGCCCTGCTGGACGAGCTTCGCCATCGCGCCGACGGTGTCCTCGATGGGCACGCTCGTGTCCACGCGGTGCTGGTAGTAGAGGTCGATCGTCTCCACGCCGAGGCGCCGGAGGCTCGCGTCGCACGCCTGCAGGACGTATTCGGGCTTCCCATTGACCCCCGGCGTGCCGTCGGGCTTCCTCAGGTTGCCGAACTTGGTGGCGAGCACGACCTCGTTTCGCCGGCCGCGGAGCGCCTTGGCCAAGAGTTCCTCGTTGTGGCCCCAGCCGTACATGTCCGAGGAGTCGAGGAAGTTCACGCCGAGCTCGAGGGCGCGGTGGATGACCGCGGTGGACTCCGCGTCGTCGCCCTTGCCGTAGACGCCGGACATGGACATGCACCCGAGCCCAATGGCCGATACGCTGAGCGTGCTGTTGCCGAGCGTTCTGTATTGCACGAAGCCCTCCGCTGGACTGCGACGTGAAGTGCGATCCCGGCCCCAGATTCTACCGCGGGCCGGCGGGCTTTGAAAGCCTCGCAGGCGAAGCGCGGAGGCGATTCCCCGTTGGGGTTGACTTGCCCCGAAAGCGGTGGGAGGCTCCGGTGGAAGCCACGGAGGCCCGCGGATGAGCCTCGACGAGAGATTTCTGACACTTCACGAGATCGCCAAGGCGGCGCGACAGAACCTCGCGCCGGGTCCGTGGGATTACCTCATCGGCGGCGCCGAAACGGAGACGACGCTCAAACGGAATCGTCAGGCGCTGGATTCGATC
>JBGPYK010000037.1:0-11939 GCA_041493245.1 Methylomirabilia bacterium
GGCACCTGACGTTCGTTCGGCATCGCTCTCCTACGGAGTGCCCAGACGTGCGGAGCCCCGCGCTCCCATATCAGGCCACCAACGGTTCAAGCCGGCCTCGCGCCTTCGTTAAATGCGAAGCCCCGCGCTCCCGTCTCAGGCCACCTACGGTTCAAGCGGGCCTCGCGCCTTCGTTAAATATCGAGGTTGGCGACGTCCAGGGCGTACTTCTCGATGAAGGCCCGGCGGGGCTCGACGGCATCACCCATGAGCACCGTGAACATCTCGTCGGCGCCGACCGCGTCCTCCTGGGTGACCTTGAGCAGCGTCCGCGTCTCCGGGTTCATCGTCGTTTCCCAGAGCTGCTCGGGGTTCATCTCGCCGAGGCCCTTGTAGCGCTGGAAGGTGGTGCCCGCGCGCGACAGCTCGAGCGCCACGCGCAGCAACGCGTCGAGGTCCTTCACCGGCATTTCCTTGCCGGCCTCATCGATGATCGTGGTCGGCCCCTTGGCCGCCGCCGCCACCTTCTCCCACAACTCGTAGAGCGTGGCGGAATCCGCCGACTTGAACAGGGCGGTGCTGAAGGAGACGGTGGGCGGGCCCGCGAGGGTCACAGTGTCGCCGTCTCCGTTCTCGCCCGGCTGAACCCGGATGCTGTAGCCGTTGACGGTCGCGGCCGCGCTCACGATGGCCTCGCCGATCTCCGTGTGGCCCACGCCCCGCTTCGTCCCGCGGAACTTCGTCCGGAGCAGCTCGGCCAGGACGGGCGCGGGGACGCCGCGCCGGACGAACTTGCCGAACACGCCGCGGTACTCGGAGACGGCGCGCAGCAGGTCGAGGAGCGGCGGGCCGGTGATCGGCGCCTTCGTCCCCGGGACCTTCACGCCGGCGCTCCCCACCCACGCCGAGAGGAAAAAGTCCTCGAACTCGCGCTCGCTCATCAGGTACTTCTCGACCTTGCCCTTCTTGACCTTGAAGAGCGGCGGCTGAGCGATGAAGAGGTGCCCGGCCTCGATGATGGCGTTCATGTGGCGGAAGAAGAAGGTCAGGAGCAGCGTGCGGATGTGGGCACCGTCGACGTCAGCGTCCGTCATCAGGATGAGCTTGTGATAGCGGAGCTTGGTGAGGTCGAACTCCTCTGTCCCGATGCCCGTGCCCATCGCCGAGATGAGCAGCCGGATTTCATTGTGGGACAGGACCTTGTCGTAGCGGGCCTTCTCCGAGTTGATGATCTTGCCGCGCAGCGGCAGGACGGCCTGCGTCCGCCGGTCGCGCCCCTGCTTGGCGGAGCCGCCGGCCGAATCCCCCTCGACGAGGAAGAGCTCGCGATACTGGGGATCGCGCTCGGAGCAATCCGCGAGCTTCGCGGAGAGCCCCTCGTCGTCCCGGCCGCTCTTGCGCGTCAGCTCGCGCGCCTTGCGCGCGGCTTCGCGGGCCTGGGCCGCGCGGACGCACTTGTCGGCGATCTTCCGCGCGGTGGTGGGATCCTCTTCAAAGGCCTCCGCGAGCTTGTCGTTGACGATCTGCTGGACGAGTCCCTTGACGTCGGTGTTGCCCAGCTTGGCCTTCGTTTGCCCCTCGAACTGGGGTTCCGGCAGCCGCACCGACACGACGGCACACAGACCTTCCCGCACGTCGTCACCGGTCACGCCACCCTTGAAGGTCTTGAGGTAGCCGTTGGCCTGGGCATAGGTCGAGATCGTCCCGGTCAGCGCGGCGCGGAAGCCCGTGAGGTGTGTGCCCCCCTCGCGCGTGTTGATGTTGTTGGCGAAGGAGAAGACGTTCTCCTGGTAGCCGTCGTTGTACTGCAGCGCCACCTCGATCTCGATGTCGCCCTTCTTGCCCTCGAAGAACAGCACCTTCGGGTGGATCGGGGTCTTGTTCTGATTCAGGTGCTTGACGAACTCGATGACGCCGCCCCTGTAGAGGAAGGTGTGGCTGCGCTCGTCGCGTTCGTCCTCGATGACGATCTTGAGGCCGCGATTGAGGAACGCCATCTCCCGGAGACGGTTCGACAGCGTGTCGAACGAGAAGGCCGTCTCCTCGAAGATCTTGGGGTCGGGCTTGAAGCGGATGATCGTGCCGTGCTTCGAGCTTTTTTCGCCGGGGGTCAGCGGCCCCGTGGGCACGCCCCCGTGCTCGTAGCGCTGCGTCCACGTCTTGCCCCCGCGGCGGATTTCCAGGTCCAGCCACTCGCTGAGCGCGTTGACCACGGACACGCCCACGCCGTGCAGGCCGCCCGACACCTTGTACGCCGAATGCTCGAACTTGCCGCCCGCGTGCAGCACGGTCAGCACGACCTCGGCCGCGGACTTGCCGCTCTCCTTGTGGGTGTCGACGGGGATGCCACGGCCGTTGTCGCCCACGGAGCAGGAGCCGTCGGAATGGAGGATGACCTTAATGCTGTCGCAGGCGCCGGCGAGTGCTTCGTCGACGGAGTTGTCGACGACTTCGTAGACGAGGTGATGCAACCCATAGGCGCTCGTGTCGCCGATGTACATCGCGGGGCGCTTGCGGACGGCCTCCAGGCCTTCGAGGACTTTGATGTCGGCCGCCGTGTACGTCTCAGCCGTCATGCGCGAACCACCTCTCCCTTCGCAACGATCCACCGCGCCGCCCCCGGCACCTCCACGGCATCGGCCGTGGTCAGGAACACCTGCTCCGCAGACCGGATTTCCCGCATCACGTTGTCGCGGACCCGCGGATCCAGCTCGGAGAGCGCGTCATCGAGCAGAAGAACCGGCGCCGTCCCTACCGCCTCGGTGATCGGCAAAACCTCCGCGAGCCGCAGCGCGAGCGCGAGCAGCCGCTGCTGGCCCCGAGACCCGAAGGCCCGCGCGTCGACGCCGCCCAGCTCGATCGCGAGATCGTCCCGGTGCGGGCCGACGAGCGTCTGCCCCCGCCGCGCCTCCGCGGCGCGCGTGCTCTCGAGCGCGGCCAGCAGCGCGGCCGGCTCCGTCGCCTCGCCAACGGACGCGCGGTAGCGGATCTCGACCTTGTCTTGCTCCGAGAGCGCGGGCCCGGCCCCGGCCAGGGTCGGATAGATCCGCCCGATCTCCGTCTGGAGCGCAGCGGCCGCGCGACGCCGGCGGTCGATCAGCTCCATACCGACGACCGCGAACTGCTCGTCCCACGGCGCCAGCCGGCCGGCCAGGACGCGCTCGGGGAGCCGCTCCTGCAGGAGGTGATTGCGACGGGCCAGGATCTGCCGGAAGCGCACGAACGCCGCCCGGTGGCTTGCGTAGAGTCGCGCGGCGAAGCCGTCGATAAAATTCCTCCGCACGGCCGGCACTCCGTTGACGATCTCGAGATCCTGCCATCCGAACGTCACCACACGCGCCCACGGACACTCGTCGCCCGCGCCCTGCCAGAGGCCATCCTCGCGCTTCGCGATGGTCCGCCGAATCATCCTGCTGCCCTCAGTCCGGCCCACCTCGGCGGCAAGCGATGCGGCCTCCGCCCCCCACCGCGGGATCTCGGCCAGACGCGACGTTCGGGAAGACCGACCCGTCAGGAGGACGGCGAGGGCCTCGAGGAGATTACTCTTGCCCTGGGCGTTGGCCCCGGTGAGGAGGTTGAGCTGCGGTGAGGGGCTGTACGAGAGGGTGCAATAATTACGAAATTCGGCTAGCTGAATCCATCCGATCTGCACCCTCTGTGAACTCCTGTTTTCAGAGACAGATCCTCGCTAAATCCGCATGGGCATTATAACACAGCAGTACCCTTCGTCCTCGACGCTTTTCACCACGCCCGGGCTCAATCCGTCCCTGAATTCGAAGACGATCGCATCCTTTTCAATGGGGGCGAGGGCCTCGAGAATGTAGCGCGAGTTGAAGCCCATCGTCACCTCCTCGCCCGCGTAGTCGACGGCCAGGCTCTCCTCCGCCTCGCCCAGATCGTGGCTGGCTGCGGAGAGGGTAAGGCTGGCAGGACGGAGGACCAGTTTCACCGGCTTGTTGCGCTCCTCGGCCATGAGGGAGACGCGACGGAGCGCCGCCATGAGCGCCCCACGCGGGATCACGAGCTTTCCGGGGTGGCCCCGAGGGACGACCGCATCGTAATTCGGAAACTGGCCCTCGATGAGGCGGGCGGTCATGACGAAGTTGGGCATCTGGAGGACGAACTGGTTCTCGGTGATCGCGATCTGGACGTCCTCGCTCGCCCCCAGCACCCGCGCGATCTCGACCACGGCTTTTCGCGGGACGATCCCCGTCACGCCGCTCAGCCCCTGGCCCACGCTCCGCACGGAGACGGCCAGGCGATGGCCGTCCGTCGCGACGAGCCGGAGTTCCTTGGGCTGGAGCAGGAATAACACGCCGGTCAGGGCGAAGCGGCTCTCATCGTGGGAGATGGCGAACATCGTCTGTGCCAGCATCTCCCGGAGCGTCTTGGCCTCCACGGTGAGCCAGGCCCCCGGGGCCGCCGGCACAACCGCCGGGAAATCCTCCGCTCCGAGCCCCACGAGCCGGTAGGTAGACCCACCGCATCGCAGGTTCACGGACGCGTTCTCTCCGACCTTGAAGCTGAGGCTCGCCGCGGGCAACTCTTTGACGATCTCGCTCAGCTTGCGCGCGGACACTGTGACGGCTCCGCCCTTGGCGACCTTCGCTGGGATCGAGACGCGGGCGCCGACCTCGAGGTCCGTGGCCGTGACACGCACCGCTTCCGCCTCCGTCTCTACCAGGACGTTGGCGAGAATGGGCAGGGTCTGTCGGGGCTCGACGATATTGTGAACCATCTGGAGCCCTTTAAGGAACGCATCCCGGTCGAGAACGACGTCCATAGTGTTCTCCAGTTTTTAGGGAGAAGAAAGAAAACAACCCGTAGTCGTAGTAGTCGTCAAGCGGTGTGGACAATTCCGTACAGCAACAAACGCTGACGCGGGGCGAGGTTGGAGCCAGCCGGGGTCTGGGATAAGCCCGTGGACGAGGCATGGGAACGTGGGGATCAAAGCTGGATCCCTTGGATAAGTGAGTCGACGGTCTTGCGGAGTTTGGGATCATCCTGGATCAGGCCGGTGATCTTCGCGACGGCGTGCAGGACGGTCGTGTGGTCCTTCCCGCCGAAGGCGCGACCCACCTCGGCGAGGGACGCGTGGGTGAGCTGGCGGGCGACGTACATCGCGATCTGACGGGGGAAGGCCACCGCCTTCGTGCGGTTCTTGGCCTTCAGGTCCGAGAGCTTCACGCCGAAGACGTCGCAGACCTTCCGCTGGATCTGCTCGATCGTGATGATCTTCTCCTCCTCACCCCAGAGGTTGGCGAGGACCTCCTGCGCGAGGTCGACGCTCATCTCGCGGCCCGTGAGCGCGCAAAAGGCGATCAGGCGCGTGAGGGAGCCCTCGAGCTCCCGGATGTTCGACTTGACCCGGCCGGCGATGAGGTAGGCGACATCGTCCGCCAGAAGCACGCGCTCGAGGGCGGCCTTCTTCTTGAGGATGGCGACTCGTGTCTCGAAGTCCGGCGGCTGGATGTCGGCGATCAGGCCCCACTCGAAGCGGGACCGCAGCCGCTCCTCGATCTCGGGGATGTCCTTTGGCGAGCAATCGCTCGAGAGGATGATCTGCTTGCGCGAGTCGTAGAGGTCATTGAAGGTGTGAAAGAACTCCTCCTGCGTCCGCTCCTTCCCGGAGATGAACTGGATGTCGTCGATGAGGAGGAGGTCGATCGTGCGATAGCGGCCGCGGAACTCCGCCGTCCGGTCGTAGCGAATCGCGTTGATCAGCTCGTTGGTAAAGCGCTCGGAGGACAGGTAGACGACGGTGAGACCGCGGAACAGCTTCACGGCCTGATGGCCGACGGCGTGCAGGAGGTGCGTCTTGCCGAGCCCGACGCCGCCATAGATGAAGAGCGGGTTGTACGCCCGGGCGGGCAGCTCGGCCACGGCCTGGCAAGCGGCCTGGGCGAACTGGTTGGACGAGCCGACGACGAAGCTCTCGAAGGTGTAGCGGGGATTGAGGCCGTCGACGGTGTCCGGAGCGAGGGCGCTGCGGGTTGGAGCGGGCGGGGCATCGACAGGCGCGGAGTCGAGGGACTCATCGATGACGATCGAGACGCGCGGGTGGCCCCCCACGCACTCCTGCGCGGCGCCTTTCAGGACGTCGAGGTGGTGCTGGACGAGCCAGTCGCGCGAGAATTTGTTGGGCGCGGCGATCCGTAGGTGGTCACCCTCCACGGCAACCAGGCGGCACGGACGCACCCACGAATCCACGACCGCCGACGGGAGGCGCCGACCCGCCGACGCCAGCATGCGCGCCCAAAGGCTATCTAACACAGGCGCTCGGCGGGGTTACCCACACAGTTATCCACAGGTGTGGATAGCGGGGTACTCTGAAAGAGAGACGATTGGGACCGCGCGGATGAACATCGGGAACCGGCACCTCACCTGGCGGAGCAAGGAATGGCGCAACGTAGCACAGCCGGACAGAAGGCCGCAAGGCCTTCGTGAGTTGACTTGAATTCTCGCGATGTCTACACTACGTCGGCGCGAAAATCGGAAAGGGGAAGAAGGCCATGAAGCGCACGTTCCAGCCGAATGTGCGCCGCCGGAAGAAGACTCACGGCTTCCGCGAGCGCATGAAGACGAAGGGCGGGCGGAAGGTTCTCAAGCGGCGCCGCGCGAAGGGGCGCAAACGCCTGACCGTCTAGCGGGCGGACTTCCCCGCAGCGAGCGGTTGACCACTAGCGCCGAATTTCAGGCGCTCTTCCACCGGGGCAGGCGGATCGATCGGCCGGCGCTCCTTGTGCTGTGGCGGGAAGTGGGCCACGCCCGGCGCGTGGGCTTCGCTGTGAGCCGCCAGATCAACCGGGCCGTCGACCGGAATCGGCTCCGTCGCCGGCTGCGCGCGGCGTACCGCGGGGCTCGGAGCGCGGCGCCGCGCTCCGTGGATCTGGTCGTTATCGGTAAGAAGCGCGCGCTCGACGCGGAGTTCGGGGCGCTCATCGGCGACTTGCAAGGCGCGTTTGCCGCAATGGCGGTCCCGGAGACAGCAGGGAGGCCTCCGTCGTGACCTGGCTGACGCGTGCGGCGCTCGCGGGGGTCGTCGGCTACCAGTGGCTGATCTCTCCGATTCTCGGGTCAGCGTGCCGGTTCGCGCCGACGTGTTCGGAGTATGCGCGGCGGGCATTGGTCGAACACGGTGCCGGCCGAGGCGCCTGGCTGGCGCTTCGGCGCCTGCTGCGCTGCCATCCGTTTCATCCGGGAGGCTATGATCCGCCGCCACCCCAGGGGCGGCGGCGGGGCTAATGATGGAAAAACGAGCGATTCTCGCCGCCGTCCTGATGGCTGGGCTCCTGGTCCTGTATCAGGCGCTGTTCTTCCCCTCTGTCCAGGAAACGCGCCCGCCTGGCGAGAAGCCGGCCGAGCAAGCGCCCGCTCCGGCGCCGCCGCCGCCCCAGGCGCCGGCTCCCGCCGCCGCCCCCGCCCCGCCGCCGGGACCGTCGCCGGCCAGGCAGGGCCCTCGCCCCGAACAGCGCACCGCCGTCGTGGAGTCCCCCCTCTACCGCGCGGTGGTGAGCAGCGAGGGCGGAAAGCTCCAGGAGTGGACCCTCAAGTACCGGGGCGACAAGCCGATGGTGGCCGTCGGTGAGTTCGGGCCCGCAGGACTCATCATCGGGACCGAGCAGCGACCGGGAGAGGTCGTCCCAATGGTGATGTCCCCCGACGCCGTCACGCTCGGCCGGAATCGGCCGGGCGGCGAACTGGTGCTGCGCGGTGAAAACGACGGGCTCAGGGTGACCGAAACCCTTGGCTTCAGCGCGGACGGGTTCACCATCGATGCCCGGGTCCGGGTCGAGAACGCGACCGGCGCGCCGCGGACGGCCACCGTCGCGCTGCCCTGGGTGGTCCAGCTCCCCGTGAAGAACGCCACGGAGAAGTTCCTCGGCCAGCAGGCCACCGAGGTCGTGTGGTCCACCGGGGGTCACGTCGAGCGCCTCGAGAACCTCGCCGCGGTCGGTAACCATATTGTTGACGGCGCCTGGATGGGGATCGGCAGCACGTGGTATCTCGCCGCCCTCATCCCGAAGACCGGCGGGTTCAAGCTTATCGCGTCGGGCGAGGCGAAGGCCGAGGCCAAGACCGGCGAGGCCGTGCGGGTGACCGTCGGGGTACGGGCGACGCCGACCATCGCGCCTGGCCAGACGTGGGAAGGGCGCGTCGTCCTGTACATCGGCCCGAAGGAGTCCGATCGCCTGGAGGCGCACGGACTCGAGGGTTCGCTCAACTTCGGCGGGTTCCCGGTCCCGCGCAAGTGGGGCGGGCTTCCGATGGAGTGGATCGGGCTGCCGATCCTCAAGTTCATGACCTGGGTCTACCGGTACGTGCGCAACTACGGCGTCGCCATCATCCTGATCACGATCCTCTCGAAGGTCCTCTTCTACCCGCTGACCGTCAAGAGCATGCGCTCGATGAAGGCGATGCAGACGCTCCAACCGCAAGTAAACGCGCTCCGGAGCAAGCACAAAAGCGATCCCCAGCGGCTGCAGCGCGAGACGCTCGAGCTGTACCGCAAGTACAAAGTCAACCCGATGGGCGGGTGTCTGCCGATGGTGGCGCAGGTGCCCGTCTTCTACGCGCTCTACTTGGCGCTGTCGGTGTCCGTCGAGCTCCAGAACGCGCCCTTCCTCTGTTTCGGCCGGTTCTTCGGCGTGGATCTATGGGTCTGCGATCTTGCCGGCCACGATCCGACGTACATCCTGCCGGTCCTCATGGGCGTGTCGATGTTCGCGCAGCAGAAAATGACACCGACGATGGGCGACCCCCGCCAAGCCAAGATGATGCTGATCATGCCGTTCATCTTCACGTTCATGTTCCTGAACCTGCCCGCCGGCCTGGTCCTCTACTGGTTCGTCTCGAACGTGCTGCAGATCTTTCAGCAGAAGCTGATGGATCGTCCGCCGTCCGGCGCGGCCCGCGAGGCGAAGGACGCCGCTCGAGCCTAGGAGCGTGGCGGAGATTCGAGGAGTGTCACGGCTCCGCCGGGGCACTCCGAGCGCTGGGGAGTTTGAGGGGCCATTTCGGGGCCCCGCATGTGACTAGGACGAGCCGGGCCGACACGATCGTCGCGATCGCCACGCCGATCGGCGAGAGCGCGATCGGCATCGTGCGCGTCAGCGGGCTGTCCGCCGTCGCGACCGTCGCGCCCCTGCTCCGGTCCACCGCGCCGCTCTCGAGCGTTCCCTCCCACACCGCGCGGCTCGTGACGGTGGTCAACCCCCGGACGGGCCAACCGCTCGACGACGCGCTGTGCACGGTCATGCGGGGCCCGCGCTCGTACACGGGCGAGGACGTCGTCGAGCTGGCCTGTCACGGGAGCCCCGCGCTGCTGCGCCTCGTGGTCGACCTGCTCATCGCCTCGGGCGCGCGGCTCGCCGAGCCCGGAGAATTCACGCGCCGCGCGTTTCTCAACGGCCGGCTCGATCTCGCGCGCGCCGAGGCGGTCGCGCTCCTCATCGCGGCGCGCACCGGGCGCGCCGTGGCTCTCGCCGCGCGCGCACTCGCGGGAGGGCTGGCGGCCCAACTGTCGCCGATACGGGAGCGCTTGGTGGACCTCATCGCCGGGCTCGAGGTGGCGCTCGACTTCCCCGACGAGCAGATCGGCGCCGACGTGAACGAGGCCGCCAAGATCGTGGCCGGGCTCCGGGCGACGGTGGCCGCGGTTGTCATCGGGGTGCGACGTGGCCAAGTCGTGCAGCACGGTCTTACCGTCGCCATCGTTGGTCCTCCGAACGCCGGCAAGTCGAGCCTGCTCAATGCGCTCGTCGGGCGTGAGCGCGCGATCGTCTCGCCGGAGGCGGGCACGACACGCGACGTCCTGGAAGCGGGGATGACCGTGGCGGGAATCCCCGTGCGCCTGCTCGACACAGCGGGGCTCGGAATCCCGCGAGACACCATCGACGCCGAGGGGATGCGGCGGAGCCGCCGCGCGATCGCGGAGAGCGATCTGCTCGTCGTCGTGCTGGACGGGACCCAGCCGCCGGTGAGCGCGGTGCTCGTCGAAACCGAGACCCGTCCGCGGATCCTCGTGCGTGCGAAGAGCGATCTTCCGACCGATCCCGAAGCCCTGGCGCTCGAGGAATCGGTCGCGACGTCGACGAAGACACCGCACGGCCTCGACGCGCTCGTCGCGCGACTTACCTCCGGAGTGGAACGCCTGGCCGGCTCCGAGACCGAGGAGGGAGAGATGGCCGCCTCGCTTCGCCAGGTCGAGCTGCTCCAGGCCCTCGCCACCGCGCTGCACTCCGCGGAGGAAGCTCTCGCGGAGCGTCCGATCGAGGTCGCCCTCATCGATTTGAAGGACGCGCTGCGCCGCGCCTCTCTGCTGCTGGGCGTCGAGGTCGGCGACGTGATCCTCGACACGATCTTTTCCAGGTTTTGCGTCGGCAAGTGACCACGGAGCTTGCCGCGCTTCGAGCGGGCGCCCGTCGCATCCTCTGCCGAGACCTGAGCGAAACCGAAGCCGACCAGTTCTCTAAATATCTAAATCTATTGATTAAATGGCAGAAGATCCACCGCCTACTAGGCTCGTCCGATCCGTACTGGATCGTCGATCGGATCTTCCTCGACAGCCTGCTCTTCCTGAGAGTGCTGCCGTCCGGCGCGCGAGAGATCCTCGACGTCGGCTCCGGCGCGGGTGTTCCTGGGATCCCTCTCAAGCTCATCGTCCCGGATCTCCGGCTGACTATGGTCGAATCGAGGCAGCGGCGGGCCTCCTTTCTGTCCACCGTTGTTCGCGAGCTTTCACTTCGAGACGTCAAGGTGATTCCCCAGAGGCTCGAATCCATAGTTGGAGAGGACCCCGATCATTTCGACGCAATAGTGGCTCGGTGTGCGGGAGGTGTCGGCTACTTGTTTGGGCTGGGCGCTCACCTCGTCCAGCCTGGAGGGATTGTCATAGCATCGGGGCCGCCTGAAGAGCATGAACTACCCGTCGGCGCATGGATCACGGTTCCGGGTGTGAAGCCCGGTGAGATACGGCGCTTTGCCGTCTACCGCCGTGAATAGTGGGGCACATAGGCGATCCCCGAAGATCGACTCACCAGCTTCGTGAATCGTGGAACACGACGGACCCGGCCGTGAGACCCACCAGATGGTGTGTATATTGTGAATCGTGGAACGATCCCAGGCCCTGCTGGTCTGGATGGTCATGGTGATGAGTTGTATGATGCGGTAGAGATGATCTTTCAGGGTCTGCCTTCCAGCCATAATTGTGTGCAGTTCCGGGTTGCCATGCGAAAGAGTCGGTGACGGCATCGCGAAGACGCTCGCAATCGTTAACCAGAAGGGGGGCGTCGGTAAGACGACGACTGCGGTTAACCTTGCGTCCGGAATGGCGCTGGCTGGTCGCCGCACCCTTCTCGTAGATTTGGATCCCCAAGGCAATGCGACCACAGGATTGGGGATCCAGAAGAGTGGGCTCCACACGACCGTGTACCACGTGCTGGTCACCAACGAGTCTGCCGACAAGGCGATCCGCGACACCGCCATTTCCAACCTCCAACTGCTTCCGTCCGACATTGATCTCGTAGGCGCCGAGATCGAGCTCGTGGGGCTCGAGCGGCGAGAGCATCGGCTTCGGCTGGCGCTTTCCGAGGTCATCCGGGCCTACGACTACGTCATCATCGACTGCCCGCCATCGCTCGGGCTCTTGACGATCAATGCCCTCGTCGCGGCCGACCGCGTCCTGGTACCGCTCCAGTGCGAGTTCTACTCGCTCGAGGGCCTCACGCATCTGCTTAAGACCGTCAAGCTGGTCCGGGAGCGGTTGAATCCCAGGTTGCGAGTCGAGGGGATCGTGCTCACGATGTTCGACGGCAGGACGAGCCTCGCGCTCCAGATCCGCGACGAAGTCCAGCGCTACTTTCCGGGTGAGATTTTCGACACGGTCATTCCGAGGAACGTCCGGCTCACCGAGGCGCCGAGCCACGGGAAGCCGATCATGCACCACGACCTCAGGTCAC
>JBGPYK010000346.1:0-3815 GCA_041493245.1 Methylomirabilia bacterium
GGTCGTGATGTCCTTGAAGAGGATCCCCTCGGTGGGGAAATCCTTGATGTCCCGGATCTTCGCGCGAAGCTCGGCCACGTCCATCGCGGAGGTATCTTACCGGCAGTCGGCCGTTTCGCACAACCAGCCGCACGCGGGCGCGACACGGAAGACGTGCGAGCGCAGCAGGACACGATGCTGGGACGAGCTATACCTCAAGCAGTCCCGCGCCACGGACCCCGAGGAGCGACGGAAATATCTCCGGGCCTTCGAAAAGCGCCTCTACGACGAGGAGGTGCACTACATCCACACGTTCCAGTGGCACCGGATCATCCCGCATCTCTCGAAGGTGCGGGGCTGGACGGTGACCCCGAGCCACTACGTAAACAACCAGCTCGACACGGTCTGGCTCAGCGAATAGCCCCGGGCCCGTGACGGCGCTCGCTGACGACGAACACGAGCAGTCCGGGTCGTTACTGGCCGCGGAGTTTCTTCAGGCGCTGCTTCAGGGTCGTCATACGCTCATTCATCTTTTCTGAGAGACGAGAGGCTTTGGGACGCTTCTTCTGCTCCGCCTGTACCACCGCCGCCGCCGCCGGGCGACCGTGACAGTAAAAGCACCCCTGCCTCAAGCCATGTTTGCACTCGCTCATGATCTCGTCTCCTTGCGCTCAGCATACCCGATCGGGGCGCCCGAGTACGCGCAACGCGTGCGGCTCGACCGGGCCTGGAGGACGGCACGGACATCGTCGGGCGGAACTTCACGCAAGCGAAGGCAGGGCTCGACGCCCCGACCTTCGCCGGATCACCCGTCGGTGAAGGCGCGGTCGAGGGCCTGGGCGAGGTCGGCGATGAGGTCGTCGGCGTCCTCGATGCCGACGGCGAAGCGGATGAGGTTGTCTTTGATCCCGACCTCGAGACGCTCCTCGCTGCTCAGCTCGTAGAAGCTCATGATGGCGGGCTGCTCGATGAGGCTCTCCACCCCGCCGAGCGACGCCGCGATGTGCGGGATGGCGCAGGCGTCGACCACGCGCGAGGCGGCGTCGAGGTCGCCGCGCACCTCGAACGAGACCACGCCGCCGAAACCGCGCATCTGTTTCTTGGCGATCTCGTACTCGGGATGGCTGGGCAACCCCGCGTAGTGCACGGCGGTGATGCGCGGGTGGCCGGCGAGGAACTCGGCCACGGCCTGCGCGTTGGCGTTCTGCCGCTCGATGCGGAGCGCGAAGGTCTTGAGCCCGCGCAGGAGCAGATAGGCCGCGAAGGGATCGACCACGGCGCCGGTGATCCCCTGCAGCCCGCGGACGCCATCCACCAGATCGCGGGAGCCCAGCACCGCGCCCGCCAAGAGATCATTGTGGCCGCCCAGGTACTTGGTGGCGGAGTGCACGACCACGTCGACGCCCCACTCCAGCGGGCGCTGGTTGTAGGGTGTGGCGAACGTGGCGTCGATGACGGTCTGCACACGGTGCCGGCGGCCGATGGCCGCGAAGCGCTCGAGGTCGAGGATGCGGTTATAGGGATTCGTGGGCGACTCGCTCACCAGCACCCGCGTGGTGGGCCGGATGGCGTCCTCGAGCGCCTCGTAGTCGCCCGCAGGCACGGTGGACACTTCGATGCCGTAGCGGTGCAGCGTCTGGTTCAAGAACTGTCGCGTACGCCGGTAGCTGTCGTCGGTGACGACGACGTGGGTGCCGCGCGAGAGCATGGCGAAAAGGGCCGTCGTCATCGCGCCCATGCCGCTGGCGAAGAGCAGGCAATCGCCGGCCCCCTCGAGCGCCGCCAGCTTGGCCTCGGCGATGCGCTGGGTGGGATTGCCGTAGCGCCCGTACTCGACGCGCTCGATCTTGCCGTCGAAGTGGTCCTTCAGCTCCTGAGTGTTGGCGAACGTGTAGGTAGCGGTCTGCACGATCGGCGTGGCCAGCGCGTGGGCCGGCTTGGGACGGGGCTCCCCACCGTGCACCGCCAGCGTACTGGGGCCGAGAGGCTTCTTGGGCGGCTCGACCCGCTCGTCCATCACGACACCAGCAGGCGCGCCTTCTCGACGTGGCGGGCGATGGCGCGAGCCACGCGCTTGGCATCCGCGGGTAGCTCGACGGGCTTGTTCCGGTACGACGGCTTGATGCCGTCGAGCCCGCCCATGTGGTAGGCGGCCTTCTGGTCGGCGAACTTGAGCCCGTTGGCGGTCGACAGCACCACCACCCGCTCGTGGGAGCGGACGACCTTGCGGTCGACCAGCTTGCGCAGGGCGGCCAGGGCCACGCCGGTGTGTGGGCAGTTGAACATACCGGTGCGGTCCGCGCGCGCCGCCTCGTCGGCCAACTCCTGCTCCGTGGCCTGCTCGACGACGCCGTTGAACCGCTGCAACGTCCGGATCGCGCGGTTGAAGCTCACCGGGTTACCGATCTGGATGGACATGGCCAGCGTCGGCTGGGCGGTGACCGGCTCGAAGCGCTTGAAGTCCTCGAGGTACGAACGGTAGAGCGGGTTCGCCCGCTCGGCCTGAGCCAGGCAGATCCGCGGCAGCCGGTTGACCAGCCCCAGCTCCTGCATCATCAGGAAGCCCTGCCCGAGCGCGTGGACGTTACCGAGGTTGCCGCCCGGAATGACGATCCAGTCGGGGACTTCCCAGTCGAACTGCTGGACGATCTCGATCGCCACCGTCTTCTGGCCCTCGATGCGCAGGCTGTTCATCGAGTTGGCGAGGTAAATCCGCCGCTCCTTCGTGATCTCCTGGACGACGGCCATGCACCCGTCGAAGTCGGTGTCGAGCGAGAGCACGAGCGCGCCGTTGGCGAGCGGCTGGACGAGCTGGGCGATGGAGACCTTGTTCTTGGGGAGCAGCACCACCGCCGGGATGCCCGCCGCCGCGCAGTAGGCGCCGAGGGCCGCCGAGGTGTCGCCGCTGGACGCGCAGGCGACGGCGTCGATGGGCACACCGCCGGCGATCATCTGCTTGACCACGGAGACGAGCACGGTCATGCCGAGGTCCTTGAACGACCCCGTGTGCGAGTTGCCGCACTGCTTGATCCAGAGGTCCTCGACGCGAAGCTGCTTGCCGTAGCGGTCGGCCCACAGCAGGTTCGAGCTGCCCTCGTACATCGACACGATGTTCTGGTCGTCGATGAAGGGCACCACCCACTCCTTCTTCCCCCAGACCCCGGAGCCGTAGGGGTAGACGTGGCGGCGATACCGGTCGTCGAAGAGCTGGATCCAGGCCGCCGCCGAGCGGGACCTGAGGGCCTCCATGTCGTGCTGAACCTCGAGCAGGTCCCCACACGTGGGGCAGCGGTAGATGACCTCGCGCAGGTCGAACTGGCCGGGACAGCCCTTGATGCACTGGAACCACGCGTTGTACGCCATGCCGGGTGTCAGTATAGCGCCGGCGCGTGACGGCCAGCGGCCGGGAGAAGGATGATCCGCCGGACTTCGCGCGCCGTCATGGGCGCACGAGGAAGGCGCGCGTCAGAACGGCGGCGAGCGGCTCAGCCGGCATCGAGCCGCGCGACCGCGTCGGGGAGCGCGCCCAAGCTCGGAATGACGGCGTCGGCCGTCTGGCTCGCCGGCGCGCGCCCCGGCACGCTCCTCACCTGGATCACCCGCATCCCGGCGGCGCGGGCGCCTTCCACGTCCAGGATGGCGTCGTCGCCGACGTGCACGGCTGTGGCGGCGTCGCCGCCGACTGCGCGCAGCGACAGCGCGAAGATCTCCGGCGCCGGCTTGCGGACGCCGACCTCGTCGGAGAAGGTCGTGTGCGCGAAGAACGACAGCAGGCCGTACCGATCGAGGAGCTTGCGCAGCGTCGTCCCCGGCGTCCGCATGGTGTTCGAGACGAC
>JBGPYK010000545.1:0-2470 GCA_041493245.1 Methylomirabilia bacterium
GCTGCGGGAGATCCTCGCGTACGCGGCGCGGGCCGAGGAAGGCTACGCGCGCTGCAAGCACCTGACGAAGCATCACCCCGCGCCTTTCGACTCGTACTTCGACTCGATCAACATGATGGGGCCCATCAACGTGCTGCGCGGGATGCCGGGCGCCGCCGACTTCTTCGACGAGGCGGTCGCGGAGTTCGAGGGGATGGCGGCGCAGGGTCTGGGTCCCCTCTCGGAGGAGCGCTTCCGCACCGTCATCGAGGGTCCGCCACCCTATCCCTACTACAAGAGCTTCCGGAACCTCTTCACCAAGTGGGGTGCGGTCGCGGTGCAGTCCACCTACTCGACCGTGGGCGGCATCTGGGAGTGGGGGTTCCGCCACGACCCCCGGCGGCCCCTGGAGTCGATCGCCGAGCAGATGCTACGCGAGAACCTCACCAACCGCTCGATCGTCGCGCGCTACCAGCAGATCCGGCGCTACGTCGAGGAGTGGGAGGCCGACGCGCTCGTCATCCACTCGATCAAGTCGTGCCGCCTCTTCTCCGCGGGCCAGGGCGACATGCGCGACTACTTCGTCAAGGACCTCGGCATCCCCACGCTGCTCGTGGAGTCGGACCTCGAGGACCCGCGCTACTACGCCGAGGCCCAGATCCGGAACCGCATCGACGCCTTCTTCGAAGCCCTCGAGCACAAGAAACTGGTAGGGCGAGCCGCAGGAGGCCGGGGGGCTGGGGCCCCCCCCTCCGAGGCGAGCGACTCCAAAATCGGGCGAGCCGCAGGAGGTGGCAGTGCGAGGTGAGCCGCGCCCGGGCGGCGAGCCGAGCGGTGAAATGCTCGGGAATCGGGCTGGGGCCCCGCCGTCCGAGGCGAGCGAATCCAAGATCACGCATTGAGATGACGACCACCGGCGTCGAGAAGATTCCCGTCTACTGCTACCAGTGCGTGGCGGGGCCCGATCTCCTCAAGGTCCTCGTGAAAGACGGTGTAGCCGTCGGCGTTGAGCCCAATACCGACCTGGCCGACGTGCATCCCGCCTGCGGCAAGGTCTGCGTCCGCGCCTACAGCCTCATCCAGAAGCTCTACAACCCCGCCCGCATCAAGACGCCGATGCGGCGGACGAACCCGAACAAGGGGCGCCAGGAGGACCCGGGCTGGGAGCCGATCTCCTGGGACGACGCGCTCGGGCTCCTGGCGGACCGGCTCAACGGCCTCCGGGCGAAGGGGCTCAGCGACGAATCGGGATATCCACGGCTGGCCGTTACGTTCGGGTCGGGAGGCATCGCGCCCGCCTATCTCGGGACCTTCGCCGCCTTCCTCGCCGCCTGGGGGCCGGTGGACCAGGGCATCGGCAGCGGCCAGGGCGTCAAGTGCTATCACTCCGAGCACCTCTACGGCGAGTTCTGGCACCGCGCCTTCACCGTGGCCGCGGACACGCCGCGCTGTGACTTCGTGCTGTCCTTCGGCTACAACGGCGACGCTTCCGGCGGCGTGACCGGCGTCTACCGCCACGCCGAGGCCCGGGCGCGAGGGATCACCTGGGTCCAGCTCGAGCCGCACCTTTCCGTGACCGGCGCGGGGGCCACGGAGTGGGTGCCGGTGCGGCCGAAGACCGACGCCGCGGTCCTGTTCGCGCTCCTGCACGCGATCCTGGTCGAGCACGACTGGCGCGCGGTCTGCGACGTCCCGTTCCTCGAGCTCCGGACCAGCTCTCCGTACCTCGTGGGCCCGGGCGGTTACTACCTGCGCGACCCCGAGACGCGGAAGCCGCTCGTGTGGGACCTGGACCGCGGCCGTCCCGTGCCCTTCGACGATCCCGGCTGCACGCGCCCGGCCATGGAGGGCGCGTACATCGCGGCCGGGCTGGAGATCGGCGCCGACGGGGCCACGCGCTCCGTGGCTGAGCGCGTCCGCCCCGCGTTCGCTCACCTCGTCGAGCACGTGCGGCCCTACACGCCCGAGTGGGCGGCGGCGATCGCCGACGTGCCGGCGGCGACGATCCGCCGGCTCGCTGTCGAGTACCTCGCCCACGCGAAGGTCGGCGCAACGGTCGATGTCGAGGGCGAGACCTATCCACTCCGGCCCGTCGCCATCCTCCTCGGCAAGACGGTGACCAACGGCTGGGGCGGCTACGAGTGCTGCTGGGCGCGCACGGTCCTGGCCGCGCTCGTCGGTGCCCTCGAGGTGCCGGGCGGGATCCTCGGCACGACGGTGCGGCTGAATCGACCAGCGCAGAACCGCCTGGATTCGGTGCATCCCGGGCCCGACGGCTTCATGGAACAGCCGCTCAACCCGACGACGAAGACGAACTGGCAGGGCACTCCCCACATCCGGAACGCCTACCGGACGCTGGTCCCGCTCGCTGCCAACTCGCCTTGGTCGGCCGCGCTGGGTCCGGCACACCTGCCGTGGCTCTTCATGGACAACCCGCCCGAGCACTGGCCGGCGCCGACGCTCCCCGACGTCTGGATCATCTATCGGACGA
>JBGPYK010000157.1:0-5962 GCA_041493245.1 Methylomirabilia bacterium
CGCGACCGCGTACGTGACGGCGGCCGCCACTCCGCCGACGATCGCCGAGCCGATGAGCAGGGGGAGCGAGTGGCCGCGCAGCCACGACCACGCGGCCGCCCACGACAGTGCCGCGGGGTCCCCCAGCAGGGTGTCGAGCGACGCGGCGTCCCCCGCGCGCAGGCCGGGGGCCACGAGCAGCCCGACGTTGATGGCGGCGCCGTACACGAAGGGCGCGAACCACGGCAGGTTCATCCACGTTCCGGTGATCGTGGCCGCGCGGTTGAGTCGGAAGACGGTGGCCACGATCACCGAGAGCACCGTCTGCAGCCCCCAGAACGGCGTGCACCCGATGAAGACGCCGACGGCGAGCGCCAGTGCGATGCGACGCGGTGGGTCGTCGAGGTGCAGCAACTCGCGGAACTTCGCCGCGATCGACGTGAACCTGCCCTTCACCGGCCCCGTCCCCGTCCCACGCTCTCCAACACCGCGATGAGGACCAGCACGCACATCGCCTGCAGGAGCACCATCACGGCCTGCCGCGGCGCGGCGTTCTCCAGCAGCATGGCGGAAAGCCCCAGCGTGGCGGAGATGGAGAAGATCAGCAGCACGCTCTGCACACGTGTGAAGCCGAGCGCCTCGAAGCGGTGGTGCATGTGGTCGCGGCCGGTGTAGGCCAGCCATTCGCGCACCGTATGGACTTGGCCCTTCACGACCCGCACGGTCGCCACGAAGACGATGTCGAAGAGCGGGACCCCGAGGATGAGGGCCGGCGTGAGGAGGCCCACCACGTCATTCTGAGCCCATTCTCCCATGACTGCCAGCCCGGCGAGCGTGAAGCCGATGAAGCTGGCGCCGCCGTCGCCCAGGAAGATCTGCGCGCCACCGCGGCGGAAGTTGTAGGGCAGGAAGCCCAGACAGGCGCCCACCAGCGCGGCCGACAGGAACATGAGATAGCGCTGGTGCGTCTGCAGCGCCGTGATACTGAAGAACACGCCGCCGATCGCCCCTAGCCCGGCCGCCAGGCCGTCCATGCCGTCGAGGAACTGCACGGCGTTCGTGACGGTCAGGAACCACAGGAGCGTGAGGAGCACGTTCAGCCAGATGAACCCCGGCAGCCAGTTGGGCGCGACGCTGAGCATGACGCCCCAGGAGATGGCCACCGACGCCGCCCCGACCTGCCCGAGGAGCTTGAGCCACGCCGGCAGGTCGAGCAGATCGTCGAGGATCCCCACGGCGACGACGACGGAGGCGCCCAGGGCGACACCCTTCAGCTCGCGCGAGAAGTTGAAGTTGAAGAGCACGGTGACGGCGAAGGCGAAATAGACGGCCGCGCCGCCGAGGAGCGGCGTCGCCACCACGTGGACCTTGCGTTCCGACGGCTGATCGAGCACGCCCCGCCACAGCGCGCAGGCGCGGACGAACGGCACCGCGAAGCACGCGACCGCGAACCCGAGGCCCACGAGGTACGGCCACGCCATCCCCGCGTCGTGGAATCGCTGGCGGACGGGCGGGGCCAGCAGCGCCGCCATGACCAGGAAGCGCGCGCCGCCGCGCCACAGCGAGCCCGCGGGCATCGCCCTCGTGGCCGCGTCGAGCGGCGTCACCGCCCGAGCGCTTCTGTGAGCGCCGCCGCCACGACGACCACCTCGTCGTCGGTGAGCGAGGGGTAGCACGGCAGTGAGAGGCATGTGGCCCAGAGCCGCTCGGCCTCGGCATACCCCTCGAGCTCGAGGGCGCGGTGCAGCGGCCGGAAGACCGGGCGCCGCGCCGTGACGCCGCGGGCCCGCATCGTCTCGATCAGCGCATCGAGGGGCCCGTCGGCGACGACGACGAATCGGTGATACACGTGACGCGCCCCCGCGTCTGGAGGGAGCCGGCAGGGCAGGCCCGCCAGACGCTGGCGGTACTCCGCGGCGATCGCCCGGCGGCGGGCGATAAAAGCATCGAGCCGCCGGAGCTGGCTGCGGCCGAGGGCGGCCTGCACATCGGTGAGCTTGGCGTTGAATCGCGGGACCAGGTCCGGGCGCTCGTCGTACTCGCGGAGGTCGCGGACCCGCGCGACGAGGTCGGCGGGCCCGAGCACCATGCCCCCTTCCCCGGTGGTCAGCAACTTGGTGGCGTAAAAGGAGCAGACGGCCAGGCGCCCGAGTGACCCCGTCGCCCGCGCGCCGATCCGCGCGCCGAGGGCCTGCGCGCAGTCCTCCACCACGGGGATGCCGAGCGCCTCGAAGGGCTCGAGATCGGTTGCGAGCCCGAAGGCGTGCGGCACCACGACGGCGCGGGTGCAGGGGCTCAGACGCCGCCTGGCGTCGATCGCCGACAGGGTGAGCGTGAAGGGATCCGCGTCCGCGAGCACGGGCACGGCCCCGCACCGCGTCACGGCGTGGTGGAGCGCGTCGCAGGCGTAGGTGGGGATGATCACCTCGGCGCCGGACCCCACGTCGAGCGCGCGGAGCGCCAGCTCCAAGGCCGCCGTCCCCGAGCTGACCGCGGCGGCCGCCGGTACGCCGACCCGCCGAGCCACCTCGGTCTCGAAGGCCGCGACCTCCGGCCCCTGCGCCAACCGGCCGTCCCTCACCACCTGGGCGACGGCCTGCGCGTCCTCCTCGGAGACGGTCGGCCGGGAATGCGGGATCAAATATCCAGGAGCAGCCGTATCGACTGGAAGGCCTCCGCGTACTTCACGCGCGCCTGGATCCCCCGGAAGTTCGCGCACGAGACGGACAGCTCAAGGATCGTCAGGTCCTCGATATTCGTCTTCGTCACCTGCGACCGGTGGGCCTCGAGCGCCGCCAGCTTCCGGTCGAGGACCTTCTCGATATTGGTGTAGCAGTTGGGGGTGAAGTCCTGGGTCGAGGGCACCTCGTAGAACAGGAAGTTGGGGACGTAGCGGGTGGCCGACACCGTGGCCTGCGCGAGGTTCCGGTGGTCCTGATGCGTGTCGGCCGGATGGTTCACGAAGATCATGGTGGGCCGGACGCGCCCGATCACCGCCTCCACCGCCGCGATCAGGTCCCGAGTGAGCGGCACCTCGGTGTCCGGGTAGCCGCCCCAGAAGACCTCGCGGGCCCCGATCACGACGGCCGATTCCTGCTGCTCGCGGCAGCGCAACTCCCCCGGGCCCCCGACGCCGCCGTCGGAGGCGACGAAGAGGAAGACGTCATGTCCTTTCTGGGCGTACCGGGTGAGGGTCCCGCCGCATCCGTACTCGATGTCGTCGGGATGAGCGCCGATGGCGAGCACGTTCATGTTACCCCCCGCCGGCTATGAGCCTGTCGGAGTACCGAGGAGCATTCGGGGGGTACCGAGGAGCGCCCAGGCTTTGCCGGGACGCTCCGAGCATTGGGGGTATGGGGGGCCATGTCTGGGCCCCCCATGTCCCTAGAAGACCTCTGACCACGTGTCCCCCTGCCGGAGGACGGGAAGCGCCTGATCTCCGGTCGCTAATAATAAGTCCAGTCCCGACAGGAACGGCACGAATTCTCCGTGGACCTGGGGGTAGATCGGGTGCTCGTAGCGCTGGCAGCGTACGCGGATGCTCGCGGCCGCGAACTGGTCCAGGTCCATGTAGCGCGCCCCGTCGCGGCCGGCGAGGTAGGTGTCGGCCCCCACGGACCGGCAGAGCGCCACCAGCCGCCCGGTCGGATCTGCCGTCGTCACGCCGAGGTCGGAGGCCAACCGCACCGGCGTCGTGATGCCGACGCTCCGGGCGAGCCACTCGGCGCTCGCGCACGCCAGCGGCGCCAGACGCGTCCACTCCCTCGCGTAGAAGTCCTTCAGCGCTTGGTGATAGCGCTCGAGGCAGGCGGCGTGCGCATAGGTCTGCTCGATGGCGCGCAGGTGACGCTGGCGCCAGGCCCGGGAGTCGTCGATCGCGATGTCGGAGATCGGCGTGCCCAGGTGCGCCCGGACGGGCACGGTGAGCCAGCGCGCGCCGTCGCGGGTCTTGATCCGGTTCCGGTTCTGCCAGCCGTTCTTTTCGTACTGGACGACGTCGAGGAAAATGAAGAGGTCGGCGGCCGCCCACTTGGCCAGGTACCCGAGCCACGGCAGGTAGTGCGGCTGGTGGATCGCGACTCTCACGGACGCACGACGAAGAGCGGGTTGGAGACGAGGCGATGGGGTACGCGCCCCCGCGCGTCGATCCGGAACACGAGGGGGCGGCCGTCGAAGATCTCGCGATGCACGACGTGGACACTCGTATCGCCCGACCATCCATCGAGGATCGCGCCGTTGCGTATGAGCGTGACGCGAATCCCCTCCGCGCCCTTTCCGCTGGCGTCGACCGCGATGCGGACCTCGACCGGCGTCCCCTCACGCGCCTTCAGCGTCCCGCCCGAGACGGCGATCGCGTCCTCGGCCGCCGCGCTGAAATCCGCGAGGATCAGCGTGGACTCGGGGAGGCGCTGGAGCGCATACATGCAGCCGCGCTTGAAGGCATCGATGACCGCGGCCTCCGTCTTCTCGCGGGCGAAGAACACCGTCTGGATGTTCCCGAAGCCGGACGCGGTTCCGATACTGTGCGCGCCCGCCTCGCCGGTCGCCCACGCGGGGCGGCTCCGTTCGCCGGCCGCGTACTCGGTCAGGAGCCGGTCCCAACCCCCGCCGGGCTCGACGAACCGGGTGCGGTCCGCGTAGATCGCCCCAAACGCGGTGTAGCGGAACGTCCGCAGCAGATCGTCACCATGGGAGTCGGTGCGCCACAAGACGGTAATCGGACCGATCCGTCGCCGGCCCTCGTCGAACGCCTCGGGAAACGACCACATCGTGGCGCCACCCAGGCGATCGACCTCGTCGATGAGCGTCTGCTGAGGCGCGAGCCCTGCGTCCTCCCACGAGGGATAGCGGTCCACCGTGAACGGCCAGCCGCGGACCGCGCCCGCCGCCCCGACCGCGATCAGCACCCCCCCCAAGAGCCAGCGGCGGCGGCGCACGAAGACGATCGCCGGCCCCACCCGGAGCGGCCGCTTGCCGCGCCGGGCGAGCAGCACGACGCCAGGGATCAGGAGCAGGACGGGCAGAACGTCGAGCAGCGACTGCCACGCGTACCGTCTGGTGTACGGGTTGGCCACGCTCGGCAGCCGCCGGATCAGCGCGGGATCCGTCACGCCGAAGACGTGGAGGTTTTTCTGATGATCCCGCAATATCATTGTCCCGCCGAATGGCGAGCCCACCCACCGGTAGTGGGGCAGCACCTCGACGCCGGCAATCAGGAGGACGCCCGGATCGATCCGGCGCGCCTCGGCGATCCGCTCGAGGTAGCGCTCCACTCCAGTCACGAAGATGCTCCGCTCATCGTGGGCGACACGGGTCAGGGCGCGGAACGGGGGCACGTCGTACTCGATGCGAAGGATCTGCTCCTCGGTGATCAGGAGCGCCTCGAGCCCTCGGCGCCGCGCGACGCCGATCAGCTCCTCGTACGAGTTCTCACCGGTCGAGCGATCGGAGTGGACGTGGACGAGGGCCGGCACCCGCCGTAGCTCCTGCCCCTGGGCGCCGGCGGCGGTCACGAGCAGCAGGAGCCAGAGCGCCGCGCATCCGACCGACTTCACGCCAAGCCCTTCTCGCGGACGAGCGCCGCGTACATCTCGAGCATTCTCGCCTCGGCAACGGCTGTTGAAAAGGCCTCCGCGCGGCTCCGCGCCGCCTTCGAGAGCTGCGCACGCAGGCCGCCGTCCCGGCCCAGCTCGATCAGCGCGGCCGCCAGAGCGGCGGGATCGTCGGGGGGGACGAGGCGCCCGGCCTCGCCGTCACCGACAACGGAGGGAATACCGCCGACGGCGGCGCCGACGACCGGCACGCCGAGCGCCATCGCCTCGACCAGCGCACGTCCCATCCCCTCGTTGCGCGACGGCGCGGCGAGGACGTCAGCGGCGGCGAGGGTCGTGGCGACCTCCGCGCTCGGCCCATCCAGACGCACGCGCCCGGCGACGCCGAGCCGTCCGGCCAGCGCGGTGAGCGCGGACCGTTCGGGCCCGTC
>JBGPYK010000241.1:0-4763 GCA_041493245.1 Methylomirabilia bacterium
CACGGCTTCGCCGGGGCGTTCCGAGCGTTTGGGGGTATGGGGGCCATTTCGGGGCCCCCATTCCAATAATCGGGGCCATTTCGGGGCCCCCCATCTTCAAGAGGAGCGCGAATGGCGGACAGGATCGAGCGCGTGATGGTGGTGACGGCACACCCGGACGACGCGGAGTTCGGTGCTGCCGGCACGGTGGCGAAGTTCGTCAAGGAAGGGCGTGAGGTGACCTACGTCATCGTCACGAATGGCAACAAGGGCTCGAGCGACCGCTCGATGACACCCGAGCGGCTCGCCCGCATCCGCGTGGAGGAGCAGCGCAACGCGGCGCGGACGCTCGGCGTCGAGCGCGTGCAGTTCTTCGGTTACGAGGACGGTGAGGTGGAGGACACCCGCGATCTCCGGCGTGACGTCTCACGCGAGATCCGCCGCTGGCGCCCACAGCTCGTGATCTGCCAGAGCCCGAACCGCACCTCCAACCTCGGCGTTTCGCACCGCGACCACCGCACCGTCGGCGGTGTCGTCCTCGACTGCGTGTACCCGCTGGCCCGCGACCACATGGCTTTCCCCGAGCTGATGCCCGACTACGAACCGCACAAGGTCCACGAGATCTACGTGATGCAGTGGGAGGATGCCCAGGTCGTCGTCGACATCTCCGACGTGATAGATCTGAAAATCAAGGCCCTGGCCTGTCACGCGAGCCAGTTCGTCGATTTCGCGGCAGTCGAGGCCCGCGTGCGCGAGCGCTCGGCGTTGCTCGGGAAATCCAACTCCTACGCCTACGCCGAGGCCTTCAATCACATCGTCCTCGGGCGGTGACGCCGACGCGCATGGCTGACCGGGATCCGCGAACCGCGCCGACGCTGACCGAGGTGATGGCCCGGCGGGCGGCGCTGACCCCCGAGGCGCCGTACTTCCACCTCTACGGCGAGACGGTCACGTACGGCCGCCTCTGGGCGCAGAGCGGCCGCTACGCGGGGGCGCTGGCCCAGGCCGGCGTGGGTCCCGGCGACAAGGTCTGCCTCATCTACCCCACGTGCGCCGAGTTCTTCTACACGTTCTTCGGCACGCTCCGGCTCGGCGCCGTCCCCGTGCCGCTCTATCCGACGCTCGGCGTGGAGGCGACGGCCAGCATCTTCAGGGACTCCGAGGCGGTCGCCGTGACCACGATCGGCTGGTTCCGGCCCGGCGTGGAGGCGAGCGTGCGCAGCGCCCCGAACGTCCGGCTGATCCTCGAGCCCACGGATCTCGACGTCGAGGCGCCGCTCCCCCGCGTCCCCGGCGCCGAGGCCGGCGACCTCGCGTTCATCCAGTACACCTCGGGCAGCACCGCGGACCCGCGCGGGGTGATGCTCACGCACCAGAACGTGGTGAGCACGACCCACTTCATGGCGGCGGCGGCGGGACTGACCGGCGCCGATCGCGTCGTCTCCTGGCTGCCGCTCTACCACGACATGGGCCTGATCGGCTGCGCATTCACGCCGCCGCTCACGGCGACCCCGCTTTGGCTGCTGCCGCCCGACCTGCGCAACCCGCGCCAGTGGCTGGAGCTGATCACCGAAGTCCGCGCCACCTTCACGGTGTCCCCTGACTTCGGCTACCGGAACTGCGTGCGTAACGTCCGCGATACGTCGGGCCTCGATTTGAGCAGCCTGCGGGCCGCGCTCTCGGGGGCCGAGCCCGTGCGCACCTCGACGATCGAGGCCTTCGAGGACCACTTCGGCCTCAAGCACGTCATCACCCCGTGTTACGGACTCGCCGAAGCGACGCTCGCCGTCGCCATCTGGCCCTTCGGCACGCCGCTCAAGGTGGACGCTTCCGGCCGCTTCATCTCGGTCGGCCGGCCCTGCCACGGCGTCTCCGTGCGCATCCTCCCCCCTCGAGAGGACGCATCGGGCGACCCGGACCTACCTCTCGCTCCGACGGACATCGGCGAGATCTGCGTCAAGAGCCCGGGCGTCATGCAGGGGTATTACAACAACCCCGAGGCGACCGCCCGCGTCCTCTCCGCGGACGGCTGGCTGCGGACGGGTGATCTCGGGTTCGTCGACGACGCGGGTTGCCTCTACGTCACGGGCCGGCTCAAGGACCTCATCATCCTCGGCGGCGAGAACATCGCGCCGAACGACGTCGAGGAGATCGTCGACCACGTGCCGGGGGTGCGCTACTCCGCGGCAGTCGGGGTGGAGAGCGAGCGGAGCGGGACCCAGCGGCTCCACGTGATCGCCGAGGTGCGCGACGAGAGCGCGACTCTCGAAACGTACCATCACCTCGTCGCCGAGATCGTCAAGCGCGTCCACGAGGGCCGCGGCCACCGCCCCGCCCGCGTCCACCTCGTCCGCTCCGGCACGATCCCGAAGACCTCCAGCGGAAAGATCCAGCGCACCCGCCTGGCCCAGCTCGTGCGCGACGGCGAGCTCCGCGACCGCGTCGTGTACTCAGCCGGCCGATGAAAAAAGGCCAGCCCAAAAATTCATGAACGATCACACGGGTGAGGCGGGTCGATTGGTCGTGGGAGGCAATCGATGTTCGTGTAGGGCGGGGGCTTGTCCCCCGCCGCTCGCTAACCGATGAGAGATGGCGCCGGCGGGGGGCAAGCCCCCGCCCTACAGATCCCCAGAACCTGTCCGACGCCAGCGAACATCGATCATGAATAGTTCACGCTAGAGCTTCGCGCCCGACTTCTGCCAGTCGTCCAGGAACTTCTTGAGGCCGAGGTCCGTCAGGGGGTGCTTGATGAGCTGCTCGAGAACGGCGAACGGCATCGTCGCCACGTGGGCTCCCGCCTTGGCGGCGTCGACGACGTGGAGCGGGTTGCGGATGGAGGCGGCCAGGACCTGCGTCGTAAACCCATAGTTGCGATAGATCTGGCAGATGTCGCGGATCAGATCCATGCCCACCGCCGCGATGTCGTCGAGGCGGCCGAGAAACGGGCTGATGTAGGTCGCGCCGGCCTTGGCCGAGAGCAGGGCCTGGGGAGCCGAAAAGCACAGCGTCTGGTTGACGCGGATACCCTTGCCGCTGAGGTACTTGACGGCCTTGAGCCCGTCCTTGGTGAGCGGGCACTTCACGACGGCGTTGGGCGCGATCTGCGCCAGCTCCTCGCCCTCCTTCACCATGCCCTCGAAGTCCGTGGCCACCACCTCGAGGCTCACGTCGCCCGGCACGATCGCGCAGATCTCCTCGACCAGCGGCCGGAATGGGCGCTTCTCCTTGGCGATGAGCGACGGATTCGTGGTCACGCCGTCGACGACGCCGATGGCCACGCCTTCCCTGATCTCAGAGACGTTTGCCGTATCGAGAAAGATCTTCATCGTCCCTCCTCCGTGTGTGCGGTCACGCCCGTTCGATCACAACGCGCGTGCCCGCTCGCACCCGCGTGAACACCCGCGCGTCACCGGTCACTCGCCCCACGACGTTGACGGGGCTGGCGGGACGGATCTCGTCACCCCGGCTCGCGGGCGTGCGCCCGAAGAAGATGCAGAAGGCTTGGCCCGGCGGCCAGTAGCCCAGGTCCCCCATCTCGACCACCGCCGCCTGCGGCGACTCCTCACGCGCGTCGAGCCCGATCGAGAAGTACACCTCGTCGCCCCACGTTTCCGCCTTGGCCTCGATCGGCAGCGCGTCCCAGATCGCGCCCGCCGTCTGCGAAGCGTTGAGCCGCGCCTCGGCCACGACCTGCCCGGCGGTAATCCGGATCGCGCGCTCGGTCATGATTGGATCATCTCACCGCTCGCCTCCGCGGGCCTGCCTGCGGCAAGACCGATGTCGGCTCGCACTGCAGAGCGTAGCAGGATGCGGAAAGACTTGCAGGCTGCTCAAAAAGGTCCATATGCGAGGCGGCGCCCGCCGGCCGCACGCGAGGCGTACTCCCTGTACGTTGAGCGTACGGCCAAGGGCGCCAACGAAGCAGATGGGCCTTTTTCAGCAGCCTGCGCGGTGATACTCGCGGAGGGCGGCTTCGAGCGCCTCACGATCGGGGATGCCGGCCCAGCCCTCGCCTTCGACCGAGAGTGAGGCGGCGCAGGCCGCCGCCGCCGCAGCCTCCCACGGGTCGCCGTCGACCTGGTAGCGGATGAGGAAGGCCGTGGCGAAAACGTCACCCGCCCCCGTCGGATCCACCTCGGTCGCCGGCCGCGGTGGGATCTCGTAGCGCTCGCCGTTGACGTAGAGCAGCGCGCCCGCGCGGCCCCCCGTCACTGCGGCGATCGGCACGCGCTGGATCCACTCGAGCACGGCAGCCTCCTGACCCGCCACGTCCTCGGCGCTCGCGAAGACCGCCTGAAGGTCATCGAGAAGAAATTCGGGCGGCGGCCACGGCACGGGCCCGACGGCGCCGTCGCCGCTCAGGCCCCGCATCCACCCCTGGGCCGCGGCGGCGAGCGTGGGGTTCGTGAAGGCCGTCGTCACGTGGGGATCGACCTCGCCGAGGACCGGCGCCAGGAGCACGAGCGGCGCCTCGCGCCAGTCCTCGGGCACGTCGGCCGCGGTGAGCGGGCTCGCCGCCGAGGGCACGCGCATCGCCCGCCGTTCGCCGTGCGCCGCGTGCTCGAAGCGCGTCGTCGCCTCGGCAGCGATGCTGACGACCTCGATCCGCGAGGGGATCAGCTCGAGCGGGAAATCGTCACCGTGACTGGTGAGGATCCCCGCGGAAAGCCCCAGGCGGTGCGCGGTCACCGCGGCGTACAGCGCGGCGCCGCCCGGCCGGACGACGTCGCCGAAGCGGTCCAGGGTGACGTGCCCGATCGCGACGAAGTCCGGCGCCGCCACCG
>JBGPYK010000082.1:0-8119 GCA_041493245.1 Methylomirabilia bacterium
AGGTGCCAGGCGGTGAGGCCCGCAATGGCGGACAGCAGCAGCAACACGACGCCGAGCCCGCCGACGATGTTCCGATACTTCCCGCGCCACCGCCGCCCTTCGCCCGGCTCCGCCATGGTCTCCTCGCCCTCGTCCTCCCCGCGCTCCTCGTCGGTCGGCACGCTGTCGACGAGCGGCGGTGCCGTCGGCCGGCCCCTGACCCGGCGGATGAGACCCCACAGGCGCTCCAGCCTCCCGGTCCCGGGCTTGGCGTGCGCCTCCTCGCCATAGTAGTGGGTGTAGTAGTGGGCGTAGGTGTATCCGGCGATCTCCGCCTGGACGTCGTTGAGGACGACTCCCCACACGGACGCGCGCACGCTCTCGAGGTGCGCCTTGGCCCGCTTGAGGACCAGCCGGCCAACCTTGCCCGCCTGGTAGACAAGGATCACCCCGTCGACCTGGGCGGCGACGATCGCCGAGTCCGCGACCGGCAGGACGGGCGGCGTGTCGATGAGGACGATGTCGTACTCCTCGCGGATCTCCCGAAGGAACTGCGCCATGGCGGGCGACGAGAGCAGCTCCGACGGGTTACCGGGAATGGCTCCAGACTCGATGATGTGCAGGTTGTCGAGGCCGGGCGAGGCCATGATGTCTTCCATCTCGAATCGGCCCATCAGGATGTCGGCCACGGTGCGGATGCAGTCGCGCCAGCGCGCGTTGCCGACCAGGATGTCCGAGAGCCCCGGCTCGCGCTCGATGCCGAAGAAGCGGTGGATGCTGGGGCGCCGCAGGTTCGAGCCGACGAGCAGGGTCCGCTGTCCGTTCTGGGCCATCGTGAGGGCGACGTTGACGATCGTCGTCGTCTTGCCCTCCTGGAGCGTCGGGCTCGTGAAGACGAGCAGCTTCCCCGCCCGCTCCATCCGGATGAACTGGATGTTGGTGCGGAGCGTGCGGTACGCCTCGGCGACCGGCGACTTGGGATCGAAATGCGTGATGAGCAGCGCGTGGCTCTGGAGCGCGTCCGGCTCCATCTGCGCCAGGGCCGGGCGCCGCTCGATGAGCCGCTCGATCGTCTCCCGCGCGTCGATGTGGGGAATGATACCGACGACGGGCACGCCGAGGTAGCCCTCGACGTCCTCGATCGTGCCGATGGAGGTGTCCAGCGTCTCCTGGACGAACGCGAGGACGAGGCCGAGCATGAGCCCGAGGAGGGCGCCGACGAGAACCGCGTTGAAGCTGTCGGTGGCGACCGGCTCGACGGGGTCGGTCGCCGGCCGGACGATCGAGACCTCCTCGACCCGCTCCGACTCCTTGATGAGCGCCTCCTGGTGCTTGGTCTTGAGCAGCGTGAGGAGATCCTCGCCCGTCTTGGCGTCACGCTGGAGACGTTGCAGGCCCAGCTCGATCGTGGGCACCTCGCGGTTCTTCCGGAGCACCTCGCCCATCTGGCGCGCCAGGATGTCCTCGCGAGTGCGGAGCAGCGCGATCTGGGCGGCCACCTCGCGGTGCATCTCGAGCCGGACCTCGCGCATGCGATCGGTGAGCGCCTGGAGGCGGGGATGGCGCTCCGTCACCTCGAGGGCCAGGTTGTTGTGCTCGAGCAGGAGGTCGACCTGCGTCGCCTGCAGCCGCTGCAAGGCCGGATTGGTGCTGTCGACGAAGACCCGCTCCGCAAAGCTCGCCGGGTCCGTGCGTCCGAGCCGGGCCTGCGCCAGCTCCAGCTCCGCCCGCTGCTGGCGGGTCTTTTCGACGTCGGCGCGGAGCTGCGTGAAGATCGAGAGGAGCATGCCCGATTCCGCGCCGGGGGCGATGATGGAGTTCGCCTCTCGGAACGCCCAGATCTGCTCCTCCGTCCGTTGGACGCGCGCGTCAGCCTCCTGGAGCTGCTTCTCGATGAACTTGCGCGTCTCGATCACCCGGGCGTTGCGGAGCGTGCGGTTGTAATCGCGGTAGCTCTCGGCCACGGTATCGGCGATCTCGCGCGCCTCCCGGGACTCCGTCGACGTCGCCGTGATCTCGATGATCGACGTCCCGCCGAGCCGCGCGGTCCGAATCTTCGAAGCCAGCGCGTCGAGCGCGTTGAGGTACGCGCGCGACTCCCGGAGGGGCTGGCCCGGCGGCCGCTCGGGGAGCTTGCCCAGCCGCCGCAGGACCTCCTCGAGAACCGAATAGCTCTTGATGACCGATCCCTGCGTCTCGATCGTGTCGCCACCGGAGACGGAGAAGACCTCCACCAGGAGCCCCGTGAACGAGGTCGACTGCTCGTACCTCACGGACGCGGTGGACTCGTAGATCGGCACCTTCTGCCTGCTGAACCAGAAGCTGAGCATCGCCACGAGGACGGTCGACACGATGATGATGAAGCGCCGGCGGCGGACGATCAGCCAGTAATCGCGAAGGTTCATCTCGTACTGCGCCATTACCGAAATGCCTCCGCGGAGCGATGCCGGGGGGTCGGCGTGGTCCGCGCGCCCGCCATCCTCACCGCGCCGTCTCGGACACCGGCCCGGTGATGTAGAGGAAGGGGGCCTCGGAGAGGTCGACGATCTTCGGGGTCGTCAACGGCCCGTGCTTGCTGTCGACGATCTTGAGACGGGGCCGGAGGGGATGGTTGCGGTTGACGGCGATCACGCGGCCGACCTCGCCGGTGTTGAGCCGGACGACCGTGCCGGGCGGGAAGATGGAGATCTCGCCGAGGAGCGCCTTGATCAGCGCGGACGGAAAGGCTTCGTGCTTGCTGCGGACGATGTCGCGGATCGCCTCGTGCGGCGACAGTCCCAGCCCGAGGGAGGGGGGACCGGTCAGCCCCGTGTAGGTGTCGGCGAGGCCGATGATCTTGGCCTCGGTCCGGACCGACGTCCCTTGGATGCCCTGGGGAAAGCCCTGGCCGTGCTCGAGCTCGTGGTGCTGGAGCACGATCTCCGCCAGCGCCTCGAACGGCGGCCCCCAGCGCCGCAGCCGCTCGGCGGCCACGTGCGGATGGGTGTGATACAGGGCCTGCTCGGCGGGCGACGCCGAATCGAGGCGGCGCAGGACACCGGACGGAAGCTGCCACAGCCCGATGTCGATGAGCGCCGCCGCCATGCCCAACTCGACGAGCGGGCGCCGATCGTAGCCGAGCGTCATCCCGATCCGAACCGCCAGGACCGCGACCCTCGCTTGGTGGAACGCCAGGTAGTCGGCACCCTCCGGCAGGTTCGGGTTGTGGGCGAGCCAGAACAGGTCTCCCCCGGCCTCGAGAGACTGCACGGCGCGCTCGACGAGCTGCTCCAGGTCGGCCCAGGGAAACGGGTCAGAGGTCTTGAGGAGGTCCCGCACCTGCTCGAGGAAGCGCCCGAGATCCTCCAGGATCCGGTCCGCCGTATCCATCACGGCGTCGGCCTCCGAGGCCGCCGGCGTCTCAGCGCTCGCCGGCACCCGCGCAGCGTCGGCGGCCCGCATCTCGCCGGTGAGCGACGCCATCCGCAGCCGCGCCGCTGCGGGCGACGGAGGGCGCGGCGCGGCAGGCGGCGCCGCAGTGGGCGGCCGGCGCGGCTCCTCGGGCGGTGGCGGCTCCGTCTTGCTCGGCTGCGCGGCGGAGGTGCCGCCGCGCACGAGGTCGCTCATCCGAACCATCAGGACACGCCCACCATGTCCTTGATCACCTCGGCGATGATCTTCTCGTCGATCTTACGCACCTTCTTGGAATAGGCGACGAGGAGCGCGATGTCGCAGAGATTGTTGATCTCGCGCGGGGTACCGCGGGTGAAGTCGAAAACCAGCTTGATGGCTGCCGCGGTGAAAATCCGGTCGGCCTGCCCCGCCATCTTCAACCGGTGGGCGATGTAGTTGGCCGTGTGGGTGTCGTCCAGCGTGTTGAGATGGTAGCGGATCGCGATCCGCTGGACCAGGTGCTTCAGCCGGCGCACCTTCACCGTCAGCTCGGGCGAGCCGATCAAGAGGATGGTCACCAGGAAGCGGTCGTCGGTCTGGAAGTTCATCAGGAGCCGCAGCTCCTCGAACACGGCGTCGTCGGCGATCAGTTGCGCCTCGTCGATGATGATGACGGTGTCCCGGCCTCCCCGATAGTTCTGGAAGAACAGCTCGTTCAGGCGGTGCAGCAGTTCCGTCTTGCTCTTCTCGTCCGTCTCGACCCCGAGCTGGTACGCGATCTCGCTCAGGAACTCGACGGCGTTCCAGCTGGGATTGGTCAGCAGGCCGATCTCGTACCGATCGGCCTCCAGCCGCTGGATGAGCGCCCGCGACAGGGTCGTCTTGCCGCAGCCGTACTCTCCCGTCAGCATGGCGCAGCCCTTGCGCTGGCGGACGGCGTACATGAGGCGGACGAGGGCCTCTTCGTGCGCGGGCGAGAGGTAGAAGAACTTCGGGTTCGGCGAGTTGTCGAACGGCGGTTCGCTGAGCCCCCAGTACGCTTCGTACATGGCCCTACTTCGAAATCTGTCCGCCGAACAGGATGAACAACCCCGTATACGACGTGATGAGGCCGGTGATCGCGCTCGAGATCAAGAGATAGTCCTGATACCAGCGGACGGAGACTTCCGGCACCGTGACCATCACGCCGGGCTCGAGGGGCGGGGCTTCGGCCGCCTTGAACGTCCGCCCGTCGCGGAAGGTCACGAGCGCGTTCTTGAAGCGGCTGCGCACGGTGGGCCCCCCGGCGAGCGCGACGTACTCGCGGAGGGTGGCTCCGGCCCGGAATTCGACCGGTCCCGGGTTCCGGACCTCACCCAACATGTAGACCTTGTCCTCGACGGGGGGTACGACGAAGACGTCGCCGTTCTCGAGGGCGACGTTCTGGAACTCCTCCCTCTCCACGAGGAGGCGCTGGAGGTCGACGGGGATCTGCCGGCGGGGCCCCCCGGCGCCGCCCCGCTCGATGACGGCCATCCGAAGATCTGCCAAAGGTGACAGGCCGCCGGCTTTGACGATCAGGTCGCGGACGCGGTCGCCCTGCGCCAGCTCGAAGCGCTGCACGATCGTCGGCTTGCCTCCCAGCGAGGTCTTCGCGCTTTCCGCGGTGCCGTTGAGCGCGCCCCGCACCTCGACGACGTCCTGCAGGACGTTGCCGGGCGGCACGTACAGGACGTCTCCCGCCCGCAGGGGGACGTCGGCGGGCGGCGTCAGCATCTTCGCCAGGTCCACGCCGAAGCTCTCGTTGCGCCCATCGGGGGCCACGCGCGTGAGGCGCGCCTGCGAGCCCGCCGCGCCCTGGCTGAGGCCACCCATGAGTTGCAGGAGGGCCCGCAACCCCGAGTCGGGGCCCAGCTCGTACGTCCCCGGCCTCCGGACGGCGCCCACGAGGGTCACGAAGCCCGTCCGGGGCGGCACGTGGATCCGCATGCCGTTTTCGACGAGGGGATTCTGCGTGACGTCACCGGTCAGCTCGAAGCGGAGAAGGTCGATGGGGATCGGCGGGCCGCCCGGGCGCGTGATCTGGATCTGGCGAATCGTGCCCCGCGGCGTGACGCCTCCGGCCACGAGAATGATCTCGTGGACGCGGCGGATGGCGGCGGCTTGGAGCGAGCCGGGCCGCTCCACCTCGCCCGACACCACGACCTCGAAGCAGCGGGGAGACTGGATGGCCAGCGTGACGTCGGTGAACCGGAAGAGTTGGCGCACGCGTTCACCGACCGTCCGCTGAGCCGTGAGCAGCGTCATCTGGTCGACGTTGATCGACCCGACGGGCGGAATGGTGATGACGCCCTCGGGGTCGACCGTGAGCGTCTGCCGGGTGACGTCAAGCCGACCCGCGAGCTGGACGTCGAGGAGGTCTCCGGGACCGAGGCGGTACTCGGGTGGCGGAGAGACTCGCCCGAAGCTCGTCACTCCCCCGGAGACGCACGCATCGGGTCGCACCCCCGGAATGCGCAGCACGATGGAGTCCGCGGGGGGCTGGGGTGGCGACGACGGCAACGGAGGCGCGACGCTTGGCCCTGGTGTTGGCGGGGGCTGTGCAACGGCCACGCAGGGCATCCCCAAGCACACAACAAGGAGCAGGGCAACCCCGCGTTGAAGACTATTGAGGCGAAAATGAGTCTTCACCGTCGAGTGTCATCTTCCCTTTTTCGCTCGACGGACGTCAAGGAAAAAGCGCGGAATTGCAAGGGTTTCCTTGACACGTGGGTCTCGCCGCACTAGGCTTTGTAGAGCCCCTTGCCAGAGGGGCCCCGGAGCCTATGACGCCCAAGGCCGCTCGAACAATCCTCCTCGTCAGCGCGATGTTCGCCTGTATCGGTGCTGGATTTTGGGCTCACGCGGTGTGGTTAGGCAACCGGCCCGCTCCGCAACCGCCGGCCCCCTCCCCCATCAGCGCCGCGGATGCGCTCCAGGCGGCGTTCGTCACCGTCGCTGAACGCGTCAGGCCCGCGGTCGTCCACATCGGGACAGTCCAGATGGCGCGGCGCCAGCGGCCACAGATCGCCCCCGGGCCCTTCGCGCAGGACCCGTTCTTCAAGGACTTCTTCGACCAGTTCTTCGGACGGGCGCCGGGGGCGCCGCCCGGCGAGTTTCACCAGCCCGGCCTTGGCTCCGGCGTGATCATCGACAAGCGCGGCTACGTGCTGACCAACTTCCACGTGGTCCGCGGCGCCGACGCTGTGACGGTCCGCCTGTCGTCAAAGCAGGAGTACCGGGGCCGGACGGTCGGCGCCGACTCGAAGACGGACCTGGCGGTCGTCCGGTTCGACCCCGACCGTGAGCTGACGGTCGCCACGCTCGGCAACTCCGACGTGCTGCGCGTCGGTGAATGGGCCATCGCGATCGGCAACCCGTTCGGCCTCGATCAGACGGTGACGGTCGGGGTCGTCAGCGCGACGGGGCGGGCCGATGTCGGCATCTCGAGCTACGAAAACTTCATCCAGACCGATGCGTCGATCAATCCCGGCAACTCGGGCGGCCCGCTGGTGAACCTCCGCGGCGAGGTGATCGGGATCAACACCGCGATCGTGGCGACCGGCCAGGGCATCGGCTTCGCGATCCCCGCGAACATGGCCCGGCGCATCACCGCGCAGCTCATCGATCGAGGCAAGGTGACGCGGGGGTGGGTCGGGGTCTCCATGCAGCCCATCACGCCCGAGCTGGCCCAGGCCCTCGGCCTTCCGAACACCAACGGCGCCGTCGTCGCGCGTGTCGCCTCGGGCAGCCCCGCGGCCACCGCCGATCTCCGGCAGAACGACGTAATCGTCGGCTTCGAGGGGACGCCCGTCGAGGACTACCACCACCTGCAGCGGCTGGCCGCGGACGCCGAGGTGGGCAAGGCGGTGAAGCTGGAGATCATCCGCGACCGCGCGAGACGCACGGTCACACTCAAGATCGCCGAGGCGCCGGACACCCCCGGCGCCACCCGCTAACGGCCGACCTCCCTCCTTAGGCCACAAACGGCGGAATCGGCGGAATCTCGAGCTGGCGCGTCCTGACCTCGCGGACGCCCGAGACATCCCGTGCCACCTCGAGGGCCCGCTCGAGCGCGGCCGTGCCTTCCAGGGTCACCACGCCATCCTGCGCCTCGACCGTGATCCGGTAGCGTCGAGTCTCGGGGTGCGTGGCGAGCGCGACCTGCACGCGGGAGGCGAGGGCCCGAGAGGCCACGATGCGGCGCGCCGCATCGGTGGTCGCCATCTCCGGACGCCGGACGACGTGCTCGATCATCTCCACCGCCGCCTCGTGGCGGAGCTTCTCGCTGTTCACCACCAGGTCGTAGAGCGAGGGGTCCGCGATGTCGACCTCGTACAGGTACCGCATGCGGCCAGACTTCTCGGAATCGTCGCGCCGCAGGAGGTCGGCGGCGGCACGTTGATTCGGCGTCTCCCCGCTCACCTCCGCGGTGCGCTTGATCCACTGCCGCACGCGGTGCTCGAAGGGCGCGATGACGCGAACGCGTAGCACGTGGGGAATGCCCCGGAGCAGCCATTGCCCGCCCCGGCCCATCAGCACGACGTTGTCGCTCTCGGCGAACTCGAGGAGCGTCGTCTGGAGGATCGTGATGTAGTGGCGCGTCTCCGCGTCGAAGCGCTCGAAGAGCGTCGGCTTCGACTCGTCGAGGTGCGACAGCTTCTCTTCGATGAGGCCATAGCGCCGGACGGCATCCTGCAGCAACTCCTGATCGACGTAGTGGTAACCCAGCCGCTGCGCCAGACCCATG
>JBGPYK010000243.1:0-4756 GCA_041493245.1 Methylomirabilia bacterium
AGCTGCACCATGAGGTTGTCGCTGGTGCCGGCGCGGATGACGAGGCCGAGGTTCGTCCGGTTGAGCAGGAGCCACAAGAGCGGCAGCAGCACCACCGTCACCAGCAGGATGAACACCCGGTAGCCGTGGACGTCGGTGGCGCCGAGCCGGAAGAGCGAGCCGGTGAGGATGTCCGGCACCGCGAACGGCTTGCCGGGCCGGCCGAAGGTCATGCGCACGAGATCGGGGATCATGATCGACAGCCCGTACGTCACGAGCACGCCCGCGAAGTTCGCGTTCTTGGTCCCGTAGATGCGCTTGAGCACGCCGCGCTCCACGAGGGCACCGGCGAGACCGACGGTCACGGGCGCCACGACCAGCGCGAGCCAGAAATTGCCCGTGACGTGGACCGTCAGCCAGCCGGCGTAGGCGCCCAGCATGTAGAAGATCCCGTGGGCGAAGTTGATGATGCCCATGAGACCGAACACGATCGACAGCCCGAGCGCGACGAGGATCAGGATGCAGCCGTTCACCAGGCCGATGAACAGCTGCGTGTACCAGATCTCGAGCGGGTAGCCGAAGAGCGTCAGATCTGCTGGCTCAGCGGCTTCCTCGGGTCGAAGCCCTCGCCCTCGCAGGACTCGGAGGTCGCCTCGCCGCCCACGGCCTGCACGATGTCGAAGAAGTCCCAGGCGTCCTTCATCGCCGCGGCCGCCTTGCCCTTGCACAGGTAGATGTCCTGGATGTTCACGTGGTCGCAGGCGCGGATCTGCTCGGGCCCCTTGAGGTACTGGAACTTCCGCCCCTCGAGTGCGCGGGTGAGCTTGTCCGTCTCCAGCGACTTCACCTCGCGCGCGGTGTCGAGCAGCACCCGCACCGTGGAGTAGGTCGACGCCGTGTAGCCGCTGGGCGCACGCTTGCGCAGGGCGAAGTGACGGTCGTAGTACTTCTTGGCCGCCGCGTACTTGTCCTTGAGGTGCCAGTACCAGGGCATGCCGGAGTAGGAGTTGTCGTACACACCCTTGCCGGCCGCCTCCGCGAACGTCAACTCGGTGATGGAGTGGATCACCTGCGACTGCTTGGCCAGCCCGAACTCCTGCACCTGCTTGGCGCACGCCACCTGGTCCGCCGCCCACGTCGTGATGAAGACCACGTCGGCTTTCACCGCCGCCACCTTCGGCAGGAAGGGCAGGAAGTCACGGGTGCCGAGCGGCGCCCATGTCACGCCCGTCCACTCGGCGCCCACCTGCTTGGCCACGAGCGAGTACGCGCGCTCGAACATCTGCGGCCAGGAGTAGTTGTTGGCGAGCATGTGCCACTTCTTGCCCATCTTCTGCTCGGTGACGAAGCGCGCGGCCGCGGCGGCGGTCTGGTAGGGCGTGAGATTGTTGCCGAACTGGTACTTGCACATCTTGCCCTTGATGGTCAGGAAGTTCTGGCCGAAGAAGCTGACGATCACGTCGTTCTTGCAGCCGACCTCGGCCAGCGCGATGCCCTCGAAGCCGACGATGGCGCCGACGAGGAACGGTGCCTTCTCGACCTCGATGAGCTCGGTGGCCTTGCGTTTGGCCACCTCGGGCTTGAACTCCGAGTCGCGGACGATGGTCTCGACCTTTCGTCCCATGACGCCGCCCTCGGTGTTGACGTCCTCCACGGCGATCTGCGTGGCGGCGAGCATCTCCTGCGCTTCCAGCGCCATCGGGCCCGTCATGGGGACGACGACGCCAAGCTTGATCGGCTGCTGGCCAAGGGCGAGGCGGTTCACGAACGGAAACCCGGAGACGGCCGTCGCGGCGCCGGCGCCGGCGAGGCCCTTGAGGATGGTGCGTCGCGTCGTCTGACTCATCGCTCTCCCTCCACTGAGGCACGGGTGGAACTGCCGAGGCACGGTAGCCCGCCAAGCTATAACACGCCTCGGGCGTGGACGTCGACGGGAGCCGGCAGCGTCACCGCGATCGACGCCGGCCGGCGGCCTTGACAGATGGCGCGGGACGTCGCATAGAGAAGCGTGGCCGTGCGCAAGGATCTCCATTTCGGCGTCATCCTCGCGCTCACGATCCGTGGCCTCGCCGTGACATCGTACGAGGACATGCGCCGCGTCGCCGGGCTCGCCGAGGAGCTCGGCTTCGACTCCGTCTGGCTTTGCGATCACTTCCTGACGCTCGCGCCCGACGCCTACGTCGAGGACGCGGGGGTCGCGGGGGGCGCCGGCCCCGGCGCCCGCGGCGGCGACACGCGCTCGGTGCCGCTGCTCGAGTGCTGGACGACGCTGTCCGCGCTTGCGCGCGACACGCGCCGGCTCCGGCTCGGAACGAGCGTGCTGTGCCATTCGTACCGCTGGCCGTCGGTCCTCGCCAAGATGGGCGCCACGCTCGACGTCATCAGCAGCGGCCGGCTCGACCTCGGCCTCGGCGCGGGATGGTTCGAGCAGGAGTACCGCGCGTACGGGGTGCCGTTCCCACGGATCGGCGAGCGCATCGCCCAGCTCGACGAGGGTATCGAGATCATCCGGCGCATGTGGACCGAGCCGCACCCGGTGTTCCAGGGCCGCCACTACGCCATCGATGGCGCGGTGTGCGACCCACCGCCGCTACAGCGGCCGCACCCGCCGATCTGGATCGGCGGCGAGGGCGACCGGGTTCATCGCGTCGCCGCGCGGGCGGCGGACGGCGTCAACGTCCGCTGGTGGGGGCCGGAGCGGATCGCCGGCCGCGGCGCCTACCTCGACGCCGCGTGCCGGGAGTTCGGCCGCGACCCGCGGACGCTCCAGCGCTCGGTAACCGCGCTGCTCGTCGCCGACCGCGACGCGTCCCGGGCCGCCGGCGCCCGTGAGCGCTTCCAGGCGATCCCCGCCGACGGGCACGTGGCCGGCACCCCCGCGCAGTGCATCGCGCGGATCCGCCGGTACGTCGACGCCGGGGTGCGGCACTTCCTGTTCACGATCCCGGACGTCGCGTCAAGCGCCGGCCTCGAGCTGGCCGGGCGCGAGGTCGTCCCCGCGCTTCGTCACGAATTCGCGCTCGGGTAGCAGGCTGGTCACAAAGGCCCATCTGCTTCGTTGGCGCCCTTGGTCGCACGCTCAACGTACAAGGAGTACGCCTCGCGTGCGGCCGGCGGGCGCCGCCTCGCATCTGGACCTTTGTGAGCAGCCTGCGGGTGTTCCCCGCATCCTGCTAAATTTGGGACGACGCCATGACCGATGACGACCTCCGCGAGTACCTCGAGCCGACCCCCCTCATCGACTCCGATCACCCCGACGTCATCGCCGAGGCGATGCGGCTGACCCACGGCTGCGGGAGCGACCGGGAGAAGCTCGAGCGCATCTACTACTTCGTGCGCGACATGCCGTACGACATCCTCGCGGCGTTCCGCGACCTCGCCGAGGGCAAGCGCCGCGCGAGCGACGTGCTCCACGCCGGCCACGCCTTCTGCATGGGCAAGGCCAGCTCGTTCGTCGCGCTCTGCCGCGCCGCCGGGGTCCCCGCGCGCGTCGGCTTCCAGCAGCTGCACTGTCCCGACAAGCCGTTCATGTCCGAGGAAGTGCGCCGGCTGTGGGGCGATCGCACGCTGCCGTGGCACTCGCTGGGCGAGGCGTACCTCGGCGGCAAGTGGCTGAAGCTTGACGCCACGATCGACAGCGCAGCGGCGAACGCCAAGGGCCGGCCGTACACGCGGCAGTTCGACGGCGAACACGACATCCCGACGGTCGAAGGCCCGATCCTCCGGGACCTCGAAAGCCACGTCGACTATCCAGCGGACGTCGCGGGCTGGTACGAGACCATGGCGCGCGAGGTCCTGCGCGCCCTGAGCCAGGCCGAGGCGCCGCAGGGAATCGCCGACGACGAGGCGCTGTGGAGCGGCCCGTCGCCGCAGCGGGCACGCGAAGGCCGCTGACGCCGGGACGGCGCGGGCAACGATCCCCCGCTTCGGCCCGAGGTGTTCTCGATCCCGGACGTTGTGCGGTGCGCGGCGCCCACGGCATGCGGGTCTTGCAAGGCACGACACGCTTCATCCAGAACCCGCAGAACCCGCCGAACGGGCCCGGCGGGAACGTGTAACCCGGCGGAGGGTACGGGACACACGCGCCGGACTCTGCCCACTGCGAGCGACACGCCGTGCCCGGTGGGGGCAACCCCGGTCAGAGCGGCGCATGGTGTCACTCCCCCACCAGGGTGCACTGCACGGAGCCCTTGCGAGCCGCGGGATCGCGAAGAGAATGCCACAGCCGTACCGGCGACGAAAGGCGAAGACGCTCCCGCGCGCCGCCCGCCGCTCAGGGTCGGCGGGCCTGGCGGAGCCGCTCTCCGAGGGTCAGGCCGAAGCCGCCGCCCTTCTGCGTGGCGTCCCGGAGGTAGGCCTGGGTCTCGGCCTGCTCCTCCTGCGCCAGCGCCTGCGCGTGCGAGAGACGGATGCGCCGGCCGCCTTCCTCGATGGCCAGAACAATAACCTTTAGATCAGTTCCCACGGGGAAGGCCTTGCGATGATCCACGCCGCGCGCGCTACCCAGCTCGGCGGTGGGAACGAGCCCGGTCTGCCCGGGGCCGAGCCGGACGAAGACGCCGTACGGCTCCACCCGCTCCACCGCGCCGATGAGCACAGCGCCGACCGCGACGCTCGACTCGACCCGATCGCCCGCGGCGGCGTCCTGGGGCGCGAGGGCGAGTCCGATGCGGTGCTTCTCTCCGTCGATGCTCACGATCATCACGGTGATCTCGGCGCCGCCGGCCGCGGCCTCGCGCATCGCTCCCTGGCGGCTGCGCGGAATCTCGCTCATGTG
>JBGPYK010000275.1:0-4353 GCA_041493245.1 Methylomirabilia bacterium
AGGAGACGGTCGGGCTGATCCGCGCGGAGAATGGAGAGGCGGAGCCGTTCGCGGCCGACGTGACACGCGTCGAGGACTGCCGCGCCATGGTCGCCGCCGCCGTCGAGCGTTGGGGTGGCCTCGACGTCCTGCACAACAACGTGGGGATCGAGTCGCGCACGGACCTGCTCGACACGACCGAAGAGGAGTGGGACCAGACGCTCCGCGTGGATCTCACGTCGATGTTCCTCGCCACCAAGAGCGCCGTCCCCGCGATGGCGGAGCGCGGAGGCGGCAGCGTGATCTGCGTGTCGTCCGTCGCCGGCATGCGCGGGGTCGGCCGCACGGCGTACGCCGCGGCCAAGGCGGGAATCATCGGCTTCGTGCGTAGCGTCGCCGGCCAGCTCGGGCCGCAGGGCATCCGCGTCAACGCGATCGCCCCCGGTCTCGTATGGACGCCGATGGTGGAATCCCGGGGTCCCGAGGCCCGCGAGCAACGCCGGAAGGCGAGCCCGCTCGGCACCGAGGGCACGGGCTGGGACGTCGGCTGGGGTGCCGTGTACCTCGCGAGCGACGAATCGCGCTGGGTCACGGGCCAGACGCTCGTGATCGACGCCGGTCTGACGACCACGACGAGAGGCGGTTAGTGGCGTCCGAGTATTTCGAGGAGCGTCCCGGCTTCGCCAGGGCGTGACGAGCGTTTGGGGGTTTGGGGGCCATGTCGGGGCCCCCATGTCAATCAAGGAGCCTGACATGGCCATGACGTTCGGCATTCACATCGGACACATGGGCGGGCCGCTCAGCGAGATGCGCAAGCTCTGGCGCTTCGCGGACGACATGGGGTTCGACTGGTTCTCGGTGTCCGACCACTTCCAGGAGTCGCCGCCCCAGGGGGGCGATCTCGACTGCTTCGAGGGGATCTCGACGCTGACCGCCGCGGCGATGGAGACCAAGCGCGTGCGCCTCGGGAGCATGGTCTACTGCGTCATCTATCGCAATCCGGGCCTGCTCGCCAAGTCGCTGACGACCGTCGACCATCTCTCGGGCGGGCGCGTCGACTGCGCGCTCGGCGCCGGCTGGCACGAGATCGAGGGGAAGGCCTTCGGGTACGACTTCCCGTCGATCGGCGTCCGCGAGGACATGCTCGAGGAGTACGCGCAGGCTATTCGCCTGCTCTTCGATCCGCAGCAGCGCCGCGCGAACTTCACCGGCAAGCACTTCAAGCTGGAGAACGCGCCGAACAACCCGAAGCCGCTGCAGCCCCGCATTCCCCTCTGGATCGGCGGCCGCGGTGAGAAGCGCACGCTGCGGGCCGTCGCCCGCTACGCCGACGGCTGGAACGGGGCCTACGTCGGCCCCGACGAGTGGAAGCACAAGAGCCAGGTCGTCGACCAGTGGTGCGAGAAGGAAGGGCGCGACCCCAAGGCGATCCAGAGGACCGTCAACCTCGGCTTTTACCTCGGCGCCGACGCCAAGGGCGCCGCCCGCGGCGAACAGATCTACCAGCGACACTTCGGCGGCAGGAGCGATGGCCGGGAGCAGCGGACGGGATACCTGCGCGGGACGCCGAAAGACGTCATGGACATGGTCGGCAAGTTCCGCGACGCTGGCTGCACGCGACTGAACATCGCCTTCCGCGAGGGCCCCTACGACTGGGACGCGCTCCGCGCCTACGCCGAGCAAGTCCTTCCCGCGTTCGGGTCGCGCAAACCGTCGTAGGGCGGGGGCTTGTCCCCCGCCGTCGCTCGCGTGTATCGAACTCGCGGCATTGACACCGCGGTTCGGACGTCGTGCAATCCGAACGAGGAGATGAGTGGAATGATCGACACCGTCCAGCGCTATCGATTCACCGTCGATCAGTACCACCAGATGGGCGAGATCGGGATCCTCTCTCCCGACTGCCGAGTGGAGCTGATCGACGGCGAGATCTTCGAGATGAGCCCGATCGACCCCTGACACGCGGGCGTGGTCAACTGGCTGAACCACCGGTTCGTCACCGGGCTCGGCGGGCGCGCCGTCGTGCACGTGCAGAACCCGACGATCGTCGACCGTCGCTCCGAACCTCAACCCGACCTCATGCTCCTCAAGCCGCGTGAGGATTTCTATCGCACGGCGCACCCCACCCCGGAAGATGCGCTCCTGGGCGTCGAGGTCGCGCACACCTCGCTGGCTCACGATCGCCGGCGCAAGCTGCCGCTGTACGCGAGAACCGGCCTCTCCGAGGTCTGGATCGTGAACCGCCGGGCCGACGCGGTGGGCGTCTCCCGCGGCCCCTCGCCCCAGGGTTATCGCGACCAGTTCCGCTGTGGACGTGGTGAGGAGCTCGCGCCCTCAGCGTTCCCCGATCTGCGCTTTTCGGTGGACGACATCCTCGGCTCGCCGCCCCCCGACGGCCAGCAACGCGCTCGCGAAGAAGCTCGACAACCACAAGGCTGTGTCCGCGGGCGCCGTCTATGCCGTGTCGCCGAGACATGTAGTAGGCTCATCGCTACGAGGTCGTGGCGCCACGATCGGAGGTGACGAAGATGGCGGGCACTTGGAGAGAAATCGTCCAGCTTCGGTTCAAGGGCGAGCGCTTCCGCGACCATGCACTTGACCTGACCGCGCTGACCGAGTTGCGTCAGTTCCAGAAGATCGTGGCCGAGACGGCCAAGGCCCTGTGGCGAGCGGCCAACCCCGGCCGTGAGCGCCTGCCCGCCCACTTCGAGGATCGGACACGACTGTGCCTTCGCCGCATCGAGTCAGGAAGCGCGGTCGCGCCGCTCGAAGTGTGGGTCGAGGACGAAGGGCAAGCTCCGCTCTGGGACGACGAGCCGAAGGAAATCAAGGAAGCCGTGGCCCTGGCTCGCGACGTCTTCGACCATCTCGACCGGGATCTGCCGTTGCCCGATCGCTTCCCGAAGGAGCTGATCTCTGAGTACGAGGAATGGGGAAAGACTCTCGACCTGAACGAGGAGGTCGAATTCGAGCCCGTTGAGGCCGAGCCTCGAGCAGCGCGGGTGAATCGCAGGAACCGCGAGCGCCTGACCCGCTTCCTCGAAACGTCTTACAGCTCCACGGTGGAGATCACAGGCCATGTGTTCGAGGCCGACGTTCGCCAGCGGCGCTTCCAGGTGTGGGTCGATGAACGGACAGCGGTCAGCGCGACGTTCAACCCGGACCAAGAGGACTTGGTGACGTCAGCCCTCAAGGACCACCGCTCGCTCCGGATCCTCGTCCGCGGCACTGCCGATGTCTCGCCACAGGGGCGCCCGACCCGCTTCACCGCGATTGATGAACTCAAGCTCCTGTCGGAGCCGCCAGACGAGATCGATCCGGCGGTACCGGCGATCGAAGATGTTCTCGCCGACCTCGCGTCGCGCGTTCCCGCAGGGGAATGGAGAAGGCTGCCCGCGGATCTCACGGACAACCTCGACCACTACCTGTACGGAACGCCGAAGCGGTGAAGACGGTCTTTGCCGACACCGTCTACTGGATCGCGGTTACTCGTCCGGGCGATCAATGGCGCGAGCCGGCCAAGGCAGCAAGGGTGGCCCTCGGGCCGGCGCGCCTCGTGACGACCGACGAGGTGCTTACCGAGTACCTCGCCGCGCTGAGCGGCAGTGGGGAGGTGCTTCGCAAGCTCGCAGTAGACGCCGTGCATGCCATCCACAGGGACGCGAACGTCAGGGTCGTCGCACAAAGCCGAGACACGTTTCTGCGCGCGTTGCACCGCTACGGCCAACGTCTCGATAAGAACTACAGCCTGACGGACTGTAGCTCGATGAACGCGATGGAGTCGGAAGGAATCACGGAGGCTCTGACACACGACCACCACTTCGAGCAGGAAGGTTTCGTGATCCTAATCAAGCGGACGCCGAGCTGACGACCGGGCCGCGCCGTGTGACCGTGTGCCTGTGGGAGCCGGCCGGGTCGAAGTCCGCCCGCCGCCCGAACGGCAACTTACGCCGTTTGACGTCATACCCCTGCGCGTTCATCCCGACGGCGCGAGGCCGCACCACACGAATTCAGTCAGCGGGCCAGCGTGGTGACGATGGGCGGCTTTGCCGCCCCGTCTCCCTGCGTTCATCGACCCGGCGGCGCGCCCCCTTAAGCGGCAGCTGGGCGCTTGCGCTCGACGCGGCCCGGGGGTATACCGTCGCGTAGCGCGGCGCGACACCGCGCTAGAACTCCACCGTCGAGAGGACTTCACCGATGACCGAAGGCGCTCACCTCATCCGCGGGCTCGAGGGCGTCGTCGCCGCCGAGACCAAGCTGTGCGATCTCGACGGGGCCAACGCGCGCTTGGCCTATTGCGGCTACGACATCAACGATCTGGCGCGCCGGGCCACGTTCGAAGAAGTCTGCTACCTGCTCTGGTACGGCGAGCTGCCG
>JBGPYK010000204.1:0-5169 GCA_041493245.1 Methylomirabilia bacterium
ACCACAGCTACCCCAAGTCGGTGAAGGAACTGGCGGATCGCGCGGATGTGACCGACGCCCAGAAGGCCAGCGTGTTCGCCGGCGCGGCGCGCCGCTTCTATGGTTTGAAGTAGGTCGCCCTCTCGGGGAGTTCCTGAATGATCGCTTCGGCGCGCATGTACTCGTGGTCGCCGTCGCTGGCGGCGGCGTGGCATCGGCTGCTCGCATGGGTGTCGGCGCGGGCCGGTGTTGCGCTCGAGGTGATGGACCAGGCGGATCCCATGCCGCTCGACGAGCTGTGGCGGCGTGACGATCTGGGGTGCGGGTTCATGTGCGGCTACCCGTGGGCGTTGCGCGCCGACCCGCCGCACCTCCTCGCCGCCCCAGTGGCCTCGCCCGCGCGCTACGGCGTCCGGCCGGTCTACTTCACCGACTTCATCGTGCGCGCCGACGGGCCCTACGCCACGCTCGCCGACACCTTCGGTGGTCGCATCGCGTACTCGACCGAGCACTCGCACTCCGGCTACAACGCCCCCCGCTATCACCTGCTTGCCTACCGCACGGCCGCGCGGCCGACGCTCTACCGCGAGGTGATCGGGCCGTTCGTTCGCCAACGGCCCTGCCTCGATGCGGTCGTCGACGGCCGCGCCGACGTGGCGGCGATCGACGGCTACGGCCTCGAGCTGCTGAGAAAGCACAACCCGGAGGTGACAGGCCGCGTGCGCGTCGTGGAGTCGACAATCGCGGCGCCGAGCGCGCCGCTGGTGGCCGCACCGGGGATCGACGCGGGCACGCGTGGGCGCCTGACGGCCGCGCTCGTGAGCGTCCACGAGGCGCGCGAGATGCAGGGGACGCTCGACGATTTGCTGCTCACGCGCTTCGTCAGGGTCGGGGCCGCCGACTTCCAGGTGTTCCTCGACCGCCAGCACGCCGCGGAAGCCGCCGGCTACCCGAAGCTCGCCTGATGCGCACGCTGGTCCGCGGCGGCTGGGTCGTCGGCTTCGCCGGCGGCGGCCACACCCTGGTCCGCGACGGCGTCGTCGTGTTCGAGGACGACCGCATCCTCCACGTCGGCCCGCGTTTCGAGGGCGCCGTCGACCGGGAAGTCGACGCGAGCGGAAAGCTCGTGAGCCCAGGTTTCATCGACACCCATGTCCATTCGGGCCACCGCGCGTCGCACCGGCTGATCACCGACACCGGGCGCCCCGACTACTTCGGCCAGCCCTTCTTCGAGATCAGCGTGCCGCGTGAGGGCACGCGTGTCGGCGGCGATCCGCGCTACGTGCGTCCTGACCAGCCGGGCGCTGACGCCGGCAACCGTCTCCTTGCCACGTTCACGGTGGCCGAGCTGCTGCGCAACGGCATCACGACGTTCATGGAGTTCGGCAGCCAGCTCCGCGTCCAGGAGGCGCTGCTCCCCGAGGTGGAGCGCCTCGGCATTCGCGGCTACCTCGGAGCCGGCTACGACTCGGGTCGCTGGGTCGGGGGCGCCCAAGGACGGCTCACGCGCGCGATCGACGCGGCGGCGGGGCAGCGCGAGTTCGACGCGGCGCTCGCGTTCATCCGGCGCGTCGACGGCGCCGCCGGCGGGCGGGTGCGCGGTCTCCTCGCTCCCCGCGAGGTCGAGACGTGCAGCCTCGACCTGCTGCGCGCCACGCGGAAGGCGGCGAACGAGCTGCGGATGCCGATCGTCACCCACGCCGCCTACAACGTGCACGAGTTCTTCCAGATCGTGACCGAGCACCGCATGACGCCCATCGAGCTGCTCGACTCGCTCGGTGTCCTCGACCGCGACCTCACGATCGGCCACGGCAACCTCATTGCCGAGAACGGGCTGCTGAGCTACTCCGGCGGCCGCGATCTCGAGATCATGGGCGCGCGCGGCGTCACCGTCTCGCACTGCCCGGTGAACATTTCGCGCCGCGGCCGGTCGCTCGACTCCTGGCCGCGCTACCGGGCGGCCGGCGTCAACCTGGCCCTCGGAAGTGACACCTATCCGCGCGACTTGATCATGCAGATGCGAATCGCCTCCTACGCCGGCAAGGTAGTGACCCACGATCTCTTCACCGCCTCCGCCGCGGAGGTGTTCGAGGCCGCGACCCTCGGCGGTGCGCGCGCGCTCGGCCGCGCCGACCTCGGCCGGCTCGCCCCGGGCGCGAAGGCCGACATTCTGATCATCGATCTCAGCGGGCGCGACACCCTGCGCTTCGGCCCCGTGCGCGATCCGATCAAGAGCCTCGTCGAGTGCGGCATCGGCGACGACGTCGAGACCGTGATCGTCGACGGCGTCGTGCGCATGAGCGAGCGGCGGATCCCGGGCGTCGACCTCGCGGCGATCCGCCGCGAGGCTCAGGCGGCCGGAGAAGAGGTTTGGGCCCGGCTCCAAGAATGGGATCCCCTCGGACGCACCGCGGAGCAAATGAGCCCGTGGTCGTTCCCCCTCGCCAACGACAAGGAGTGACCCCGATGAAGATCGTGCTGCGTCTCGTTCTCGTCGTGGCGGCGCTTGCCGTTGGCGCGTCTCCGGCCGGCGTGCGTGCCCAGGCCTATCCGACGCGTCCAGTGGAATTCATCATTCCTTTCGCGCCGGGCGGGCCGACGGACACGGCGATCCGGCTCATCCAGCCGCAGCTCTCGGCGAACCTCGGCGTGCCCGTGGTCCTCGTCAACAAGGCGGGCGGCGGCGGCGCCCTCGGTATGGACGCCGTCGCCAAGGCCAAGCCCGACGGCTACACGCTCGCTGCGACCGTGCGCTCGACGCTGACGATCCTGCCCGCGACGCAGCCGGACGTCCCGTATAAGATCACCGACTTCGCCGCGATCGGGGCGTACGCGGTCGATTCGCAGATCGTCATGGTGAAGAGCGGCTCACCGTGGAAGACCCTCGAGGAGCTGGTCGAGCACGCCAAGAAGAATCCCGGGAAGCTGACCTATGGATCGGCGGGCCAGGGCACGAACAGCTTCTTCACGATGGAGCTGCTCAAGCTGGCGTATGGCCTCGACCTCGGGCACGTGCCCTTCGGAGGCTCGGGGCCTGTGAAGAACGCGATCCTCGGCGGACACGTCCAGGTCGGGGCCGCCGCGCTCAGCCCCGTGCTGTCCGTCATCCGTTCGGGCGACGTGACGGTGCTCGCGACCAGCGCGACCAAGCGGATTCCCGCGATCCCGAACGTGCCGACCATGACGGAGAAGGGCCAGCCCGATGCCTCGCTCAGCACGTGGGCGGAGCTCTGGGCGCCCGCGAAGACGCCGAAGCCCGTCCTCGACCGGCTGGCCCAGGCGCTCGACAAGACGATGAAGGACCCGGCCGTCGTGTCCGCGATCGAGAAGGCGGGGCTCCAGGTCGAGCACCACGATCCCGCGGCGACGATGAAGCTCGTCGAGCGGGAGAACGAGGTCGTGCGGACGGTGGCCCGGAAGCTCGGCCTCGGCAAGTAGTGCGTCGTCGCGATCTCGGGGCCGCCGCGGTTCTGCTCGTCTTCGGGCTGGTCGCGGTGAGCCAGGTGCGCGGGCTCAAGCTCGGCTCCGTGGCCGCGCCGGGGCCCGGCTTCTTCCCGCTCGGCCTGGCGATCGCCTTCTCGCTCGTCAGCCTCGGCCTGCTCGTGTCCGCGTTCCGCACGCCGCCGGGGACGCTCCCGCCGCGCGCGGACGCCGGAGGGCACCTTAAAGTCCTCGGCGCGCTGGGGGCGCTGCTCATCTATGCGCTCACCCTCGAGTGGCTGGGGTTTCCGCTGGCCACGTTCGGGCTGCTCCTCTTCTTCTTCAAGGTGCTGCAGCGCCAACGCTGGCTCGTGGCGGTGGCCGGATCGCTGGCGACCTCGCTCACGACGTACCTCATCTTCAAGCTCTGGCTCGGCGTCAACCTGCCTGCCGGGCCCTGGAGGCTCTGAGACCCCGGTGCACGCATCGGCGCAGCCTCGAAGCGGTGGGGGGTGTCGGACCGGGGGGGTCCGAGGGGGGCGTCGCCCCCTTCGTACGATGGATGCGGCGCTCGCTCCCCCCGACGTTGAATAAATGGAACTTCTCTCGAGCCTCGCCTACGGCTTTTCCGTCACGCTGGCGCCCGCCAACCTCTTCGCGTGCTTCGTCGGCGTCTTCGTCGGCACGCTGATCGGCGTCTTGCCCGGCATCGGCCCCGTGGCGACGATGTCGCTGCTCCTGCCCGTGACCTACGCGATGTCGCCCACGGCGTCGATCATCATGATGGCGGGCGTCTACTACGGGGCCATGTACGGCGGGTCGACGACCTCGATCCTCGTCAATATCCCCGGCGAAGCGGCCTCCGTCGTAACGTGCCTCGACGGCTACCAGATGGCGCGCCAGGGCCGGGCGGGCCCCGCCCTCGGCATCTCGGCGATGGGATCCTTCATCGCCGGCACGCTGAGCGTCCTCGGCATTATGCTCCTGGCCCCGCCGCTGACTGCCGTCGCGCTCCGGTTCGGGCCGCCCGAGATCTTCGCGCTGCTGCTGCTCGGCTTCACCATGGTGACGTACCTCACCGCGGGGTCGAAGCTCAAGGCCGTCGCCATGGCGCTGCTCGGCCTGCTCCTCGGCACCATCGGCCTCGACCCGATCGTGGCCACCCCGCGCTTCACCTACGGCAGTCTCACGCTGTCCGACGGTCTGGGGCTCGTGCCCATGATCATGGGGCTCTTCGGGATCAGCGAGGTACTCCTCAATATCGAGAAAGGCGTCGAGCAGGAGGTGTTCGACACCCGGATCAAGGGCCTGCTGCCGACGCGCGAAGACTGGAAGCGCTCCGCCGCGCCCATCGCGCGGGGCAGCCTGCTCGGGTTCTTTCTTGGCATTCTTCCCGGGATCGGCGCCATCATCCCAACGTTCATCTCCTATGCGCTCGAGAAGCGGCTCTCGAAGCACCCGGAGCGCTTCGGCACGGGGATGATCGAGGGCGTGGCGGCGCCCGAGGCGGCGAACAACGCGGCCACCGGCGGCGCGATGATCCCGCTCTTGACCCTCGGCATCGCGCCCAACGTCGTGATGGCCGTGCTGCTCAGCGCCTTCCTGATCCACGGCGTGCAGCCGGGCCCCCTGCTGATCCGCGAGCATCCCGAGATCTTCTGGGGCGTCATCGCGAGCATGTACGTCGGCAACGCGATGCTGCTCGTGCTCAACCTGCCGCTGATCGGGCTCTGGGTCCAACTCCTGCGCGTGCCCTACGGGATCCTCTTC
>JBGPYK010000619.1:0-2050 GCA_041493245.1 Methylomirabilia bacterium
GACGACGACGGCGAGGAGGATCGTGATGCGGTCCAGGCGGGCGATGGCGGTGAGCGCGGCCGACGGATCGGCGCCGGCAGCGAGCGCGGCCCGCAGGCGCGCGAGCTGGCCGAAGTCCCGCTGGCCCGCGAGCGCCACCACAACCAGCACGAGCAGGAACTTGCCCGCGAGCGTGAGCCCGGCTCCGCTGTCCATGACGCGCTCGAGCGGACCGAGGCGCGTGACGTTGTAGAAGCCCGTCAGCACCACTACCGCCAGCGCCGTCCACGCGAAGGGGCGCTGCCGGCGCGCGGCCTCGGCGAACGTCGCCGCTTCGCCGCGGCGGGCCAGCGGGAGCAGGACGTGCGCCTGGTACAGGAGTCCCCCGAGCCAGACCACCACGCCCAGGAGGTGGAGCCAGAGGGCGGCGAGGGTCAGGGTCATCGGGCGCACAGCGCGTCGACGACACGATGGACGTCGGAGAAATCACCGAAGAGGAAATCGGGCGCGCAGGCGGCCAACTCGGGCGCCGTGTGCCGCCCGGTCGCCACGGCCACGGCGAGGGCCCCGCACGCCCGCGCGCAGTCCACGTCGAGCGGCGTATCGCCGATGATGGTGACGCGCTCGAAGGGGATGTCGCGCCCGAGGATGACGCGGGCGCGCGCGCAGGCCACCGCGGGCAGCCGCCGGCGATCGAGGTCGTCCGAGCCGAAGGCACCCACCCGGAACAGCGGCCAGAGGCCCGTCGGCCGGAGCTTCACCCGGGCCCCGGGCTCGATGTTCCCGGTGAGCAGGCCGACGAGCGCGTCGGCGCGCGCGCTGAGCGCGCGAACCACCTCCGCGACGCCGGGCATCAGACGCACCCGCGTGCCGTCGGCGATGATCGCGTCCAGCTCCCGGACGTACGCCGCGAAGCACGCTTCGAGCCGCGCGCGGATGTTGGCCTCGTTCCAGCCGACGGCGCCGAGCAGGTCGAGCACGATTCGCGGATCCGTTCGGCCGCGGAAGTCGTAGTCATCGACGGGTCCCGTCGTGCCGTAGACCTCTTCGAGCGCGCGCCGCAGTGCCATCCGTCCCGCCCCGCCCGCGCTCACGAGCGTCCCGTCGACGTCGAACAAGAAGAGCCGCACTATGGGCGCAGGCCGATCAAAAAGGGACAGATGCTAGGCGGCGAGGAGTGGTGCGACTGAGGCGTATGCCGCATACGCCGCAGGGAGCACCCGACGAGCCAACGACGCAGATGGCCGTTTTTCATCGGCCTGCGAGGCGGCGCAGGCGGGAGACGATGCCGGGAAGGACGTCGATGACGATGTCGATCTCCGGCGCCGTCGTCCACCGGCCCAGGGTGAAGCAGAGCGAGGCCTCCGCCAGCTCGCCGTCACACCCGATGGCGCGGAGCACGTGGGACGGCTGCCCGGTCAGCGTGGCGCACGCCGAGCCCGAGGACGCTGAGACGCCGCGGAAGTCGAGCTCCATGAGGACGGCGTCCGCTTTCACGCCTGGCGTGAGGAGGCTCGCGTGGTGGGGCAGCCGGCGCGCGCCGGGCGGTCCCGTCACGCGGCTGTCGGCGATCCGGGTCAGCAGGCCGTCGAGGAGCTGGTCGCGCAGCGCGCCGAGCCGCGCGACCTCCCCCGGGCCCTCCGATCGGACGAAGTCGGCCGCCACGCCCATGCCGACGATCGCGGGAAGGTTCTCCGTTCCCGAGCGGTAGCCCTGCTCCTGTCCCCCGCCGAGGATGAGCGGCGCCATCTTGACGCCGCCGCGGACCCACAGCGCAGCGGCGCCCGGCGGGCCGTAGAGATCGTTCGCGGACAGCGTGAGGAGGTCGATGCCGCTCTCGTCCACCGCGAGCGGCACGCGGCCCACGGCCCCCACCGCGTCGACGTGAAACGGGACACCACGCCCGCGCGTCACGCGCCCGATCTCGCGCACGGGCTGCAGGGTCCCGATCTCGCCGCTCGCCGCCATCACGGACACGAGCACGGTGTCCCGGCGGATGGCGTGCGCGATCGCCTCGGGGTCGACCCGCCCCTCGCCGTCCACGGGCACGTAGGTCACGGCGAAGCCCTGC
>JBGPYK010000118.1:0-6840 GCA_041493245.1 Methylomirabilia bacterium
CAGACCGGGATCGGCCGCACCGGGCGCCTCTACGCCTTCGAGCACACCGGCATCAGGCCCGACATCATGACGCTCGGCAAAGGGCTGGGGGGAGGCGTCCCGCTCGCGGCGCTCGTGGCCAGCGAGGACGCCAGTTGTTTCGAGCCCGGCGACCAGGGCGGCACGTTCAACGGTAACCCGCTCATGGCCGCCGTCGGCTGCGCCGTCGTGGAGACCGTGCGCCGACCTGAGTTCCTCGCGTCCGTGCGGGACATCGGCGCGTATCTCGCGGAACGGCTCGGCGCGCTGTCGGCCGCCACGGGCCACGGAGGCGTCAGGGGTCGCGGTCTCCTCCTCGCCTTGTCTCTCACGCGCGGGGACGCCGCGAAGATCGCCGAGACCGCGTTCGAGCGCGGTCTGCTGATCAATGCGCCTCGGCCCGACACGCTGCGCTTCATGCCGGCCCTCACGGTGTCGCGCGAGGAAGTGGACCAGATGCTCGAGCGGCTCGGGTCCTGCCTGGACTGATCTTAGAGGGCTACAGCGACATCAGGCCGTGAGACGCCCGGGCCAGATCTCTCGAGGATCGAGGATCAAGTCAGGGAAGGGCGGGAGCGAGACCATCGTGGTCCCGGACAGCGTGCCCGCATCCCGATACAGCCCCAGCGTGAGCTGATGCGCTTCGATCGTTTTCGTAGGGGGATCGACGATCCAGTAGTAGGGCACGGCGTACCGCGCGTACATCTGAAACTTCCTTCGTCGGTCGACACCGGCCGTCGACGGCGAAATGACCTCGACCGCGAGCGTCGGCGGCCCCTCGATTCCCCGTCCGCTCATGACCCACAGTCGCGCCGTCTCGACGAACACAAGATCGGGCTGAACGACCGTGACGTTCTCGAGGATGCAATCCACAGGAGCGAAGAACACTTTCCCGAGTCCTCCGGCATTGACGTGATTGCGAAGGATCACGAACAGGTTCCCGAGGGTTTCCTGATGGTCGAGCCCCGGCGCCGGTGTCACGGATAGCTCCCCCTCGTGCAGCTCGTAGCGACAGCCGTCGTCGGGGAGTGCCGCGTAATCCTCGTAGGTCAAGCGCACGCGAGTCGTCATCGGCGTTCCTGATCGAGTGTAGCACCCCGCCGCGTTCTCCCGCATGACACCACGCCGGACATTCCCAGGGAATGTCCAATCTTCCATACGCCATTGAGGGAGAGGCGAGGCTAGGTAACATAAAGCGCGTTCGCGGGAGTTCTGGGCGGCCGGCAACCCGCCGTCGCCGCAGGAACGCGAACGCGCGGGCCGAGGGGCGCTGACCGAACCAAGCGCATCACCCTCTCCCAGCGGCCATGCGGACGAACATGGCACCGCGTCGCTGCGCATGTCAAGGCCGACGGGGTCGCGCGAGTGGCCCGAGGGCGATCAGGCGGGCGTGTCCGCGAAGAGGGGCGGGGGAGGGATCCGCCCGCACCCGCTCGCTCGGCAGCCCGAGGTGGATGAGGAGTTGCTCCACGACGCGAGGATCCTCGATCGTCGCCAGCAGGCGCATTCGGTTGCCACACTGCGGGCAGGCGAGGACGTCAATATCGAAGGCGTGCCGCATGGCCTGGTGCTGATCGTGGCCTTCTCGCCGAAGCTCGACTAGCTCCCCACGAGCGGCATGGAGACAGTGGCCGCCTTCCACGAGGGCTGGGCCCGCGTCGTTCTGTGATGTCGGTCGGCGACTGCATCTTGTTAGCACGCCGGATCACCAAGGATTGCTGCACGATAGCCATCCACTTGGTCGCAAAAGTCGCGGAAACTCAGCGCATGATCTTTGAGGGCTTGGATCTGATCTGGCGTCATCGATCGGATCAGCGGCAACGTGATGTTCTCCACGTCTCGTCGCGTGGCAGTGGGTCTCCCATAGAACCGGTCCTTCAGAGTCTGTCGTAGAGCGCTCTCGGACTGGAGCCCTCCTTGACCGGGATCAATGATCCCCCTCGTGATAAGCAGCCAAGCTTCGATTGCCTCGACCGGTATCGCTAATACGATCGGCCAGGAATGACCGGGTCTCCTTGGAAGCCAATTGAGGTGGGGCCGTACCGTAGCGATCGCAGCAGCGAGGTAGCAATGTCGACAATTAACATCGTCTGTCTGTCCGCTATGCAGCCAGTGGCGTCTATGTTGCGGGTCTTCGCGAATATGTTCTGCTTGGAGGTTGCGGTTGCCGTCATTATCACCGCCTACCACAGCAAGCTGCGCACACTTGTGATAGAAACGCCGGAGTGCAATCTCAACTGACTCGACTATGGAATCCCAGCCCCGGCCGTCCGCTTCTCCTACCGGATCCGCCTCAATGTCCGCTTCGGCGAGAGCCAAGACCTTTGCCAGGTACGTACGGACAATGAGATAGTCCCACCCTTCCAAGAGAAACCCGACGAGCATGCCGCCCTAGAGACCTTCGTACAGTCCACGGGCCCAATACTGACCGATCGGCTCACCGCCATGACTGCCACGGCGCAACTTCTCTGTCTGGATCTCGTCCAACGAGCTAATTCTCGTTCGTCCCTCGACTTGCTCGATTATCTGCACGGAATCCGTCATTTCCGAGAAAAGATCCACGAGGTACGGTGAGTGTGTCGAGAGAACAATCTGCGGGGCGTAGAGCCCTTCTCTCGGTTGCGCCAATTCAAGAAATCGTTCAAACAGCCAACGTAGTCTCCTGGGATGGAGCCCGGCTTCAGGCTCTTCAATGCAGATCACCTCAGGGCGCTGCCGTCCGGCACCTATGCAAAGCAGCCCAAGGGTGAAGAGGGTTCCATCGCTGAGGTCTGGCGCCGCGATGTAGCCTCGATAACCCTGAAACGCCATCGCGATCCCTTGGCGATCGACCTGAGTCTGGGTCACGAGGATGTCTTCCAGGCCAGGTAGAAGCTCGCGCATCTGTTTCAGGATCGTGTCATAGACCTCTCGAGCTTCTGATTTCGCCCAGGCGATGAAGTCCGGTAGTCGCTCTCCGTTGTAGCCGATACGATCCCACGGCTGACCCGTCCCGAGCGCCTTTAGATCGGCGGCCTCCAAATGGTAATAGCCGAACCTAGACATTGATTGTGCAACCGCCCTCGCGAACCTTGGTCCAGGCGCACCTAACTTCACCCTGGGGTCCGAGTGCCAGACTCTGTTCAGGATTGTCGGCTCGTATGGGTCCATTGGACCGAATTCCCCAAGTGGATGAGGCCGAGACCTCCTCTGGAAGACCCATTGTGACGAAGCGTTCGCCGTCTCGCGCTGAAGGGTTTCTTCGAGGACATAGATGCCTGACGGTGAGTCGGCCAGCTTTAGCGTGTATCTCGCCCGCTCTCCGGAAAAGTCCGGCAACTTGTCGATGTGGACCTCAAACCCTATCGGTGCTGTTTCCTCTGCCCATCGACTCCGCACCCAATGGAATTCACCTAGTCCAGGGGGAAAGAGTTCGACCAAGCTCCGATGGACAGAGTTTTGGATCAGCAACAACCCCTTGAAGACATTAGACTTGCCCGCCGCGACAGGGCCGATCAGCAGGCTTAGCGGTTTCAGGAGCAACGTGGAGTCGCCGTGGCTTCTGAAGTTGATAAAGCGGATCTTGCTAATCATCAGAGGCTGTCGCGATGATCCAGTTCTTCAGTTTCAACCGATGCGAGGCTTCGTGCAGAACGACTGCGCATGGCACCAGAATAGCACCTAGCCATGCTGAATCGATCCAGAAGTCGCGATTCGACCACGGAGGAAGGTGGGAATCACGGGAGACAGCCCCGAGGAGGCGAGGTAACATAAAGCGCGTTCTCGGGAGTTCTGGGCGGCCTCAGGCCGCCTGAGGGGCCAGACTTCACGTTCGTGCGCCCCGCCGCGGCGATCATCGTGCTGACCGCGCGCCCCGGATCGCTTGCCACACGCGCTCGGGCGTGGCCGGCATGTCGATGTGCGCGACACCGAGCGGGGCCAGCGCGTCCAGGATGGCGTGGATGACGGCACCCGGTGCGCCGACCGTGCCGCCTTCGCCGGCCCCCTTGACGCCGAGGGCGTTGGTCGGGCTCGGCACGTCGCGGCTGGTGACGGAGATCGCGGGGAGGTCGTCGGCGCGCGGGATGGCGTAGTCCAGGAACGAGCCGGAGAGCAACTGTCCGCTCGCCGGGTCGTAGACGCACCGCTCGGTCAGCGCCTGGCCGATGCCTTGAGCGACCGCGCCGTGCATCTGGCCGTGCACGATCATCGGGTTCACCGAGCGGCCGGAGTCGTCGACCATGGTCCACGCGACGATCTCGACCGCGCCGGTCTCGGGGTCGACCTCGAGCTCGCACACCTCGCAGCCGTTGGCGAACGCGAAGGCGGGGTTCTCGTGCATGGTGGCGGCGCCGAGGGTGGTGCCGAGGGCCGGCGGCAGTTTGCCGGCGGCGGCGGCGCGCGCGACGTCGAAGATGCCGATCGACCGGTCGGTGCCGACGACGCGGAACGCGCCATCGCGGTACTCGATGTCGGTCGCGGCGGCTTCGAGGAGATGGGCCGCCATCGTCTTGCCCGCCGTGACGACGGCGTCCGATGCTTCGACCGCCGCGCCGCCGGCCCTGACCATCGAGCGCGAGGCGAACGTGCCCACACCCTTCGCGACCTTGTCGGTGTCGCCCATGACGATGCGCACCGTCTCGAAGGGGACGCCGAGCCGCTCGGCGACTACCTGGGCGAAGACGGTCTCGTGGCCCTGGCCCTGCGATTGGCTGCCGATCGGCACCTCGACGATTCCCGTCGGCAGCACGCGTACCTCGGCGTATTCCTGGGGTACGCCGCCGGTGCCCTCGATGTAGGGCCCGAGGCCGATGCCGCGCAGCTTGCCGCGCCGCGCCGCCTCGGTGCGCCGGGCCGGGAACCCGGCGACGTCCGCAAGCTCGATCGCCTCGTCGAGCCGGGCCACGTAATCGCCCGAATCGTAGACCGCGCCGGTTGCCGTTCGGTACGGGAACGTCCGTACCATGTTCGCGCGCCGGAGCGCCGCCGGGTCGCGCCCGGTCTCGCGCGCGGCGCGTTCGATCAGGCGCTCCACCGTGTAGATGCACTCGAGGCGCCCGACGCCGCGATAGACGTTGATCGGCACGGTGTTGGTGAGCGCGCCCTCGACCCTCAGATGGATCACGGGGATGGCGTAGAGCCCCGAGATCATCCGCTCCATGTTGGTCAGGGTCGAGATCGGGATGCTCGGAACGACGTAGGCACCGAGGTTCGACGTCGAATGCACGCGCAGCGCGGTGATCTGCCCCGTCGCGTCGAGCGCGAGCTCGCCCACGAGCACATGGTCGCGCGACTGGGCGTCGCTGACGAAGCCTTCGGATCGGCTCGACACCCACTTGACCGGGCAGCCGAGGCGGCGCGCGGCCCACGCGAGCGCGAGGTATTCCGGGTAGAGTTGGATCTTCGAGCCGAAGCCCCCGCCGACGTCTCCGCTCACGCAACGCACCCGTTCAGCCGCCACGCCGAGGACGCGCGCGAGGTTGGCCGCGAGCTGATGCACACTCTGAAGCCCGGCGTGAAGGGTGAGCCGCCCGGCGCCGGCGTTCCACTCGGCGAGCGCCGCGCGCGGTTCCAGGAAGCAGGTGACGAGCCGGTTGTCGACGAGCGTGAGCCGCGTGACGTGCGCGGCCGTGGCGATGGCGCGCGCGGCGGCCTCGGGATCGCCGCATTCCCAGTCGTAGACGCGGTTGCCCGCGACGCCGGCGTGCAGCTCCGGCACGCCAGCGGTGAGCGCTGCCACGGCGTCGACGACGGCTGGCCGCGCGGCGTAACGTACCGCGACGGCCTCGGCGCCGTCGTGCGCCGCCGCGGGCGTGTCCGCGACCACGATCGCGACCGGCTCGCCGACGTGGCGCACGCGGTCGGTCGCGAGCGAATACCACGTCGGCTCCGCGAAGGGCGACCCGTCGCGGCTCCGGATGCCGCCGCCGCGTTCGGCGATCAGCGTCGGGATCGCCCCGACGCCGCCGGCGATGAGGTCGTGCCCGGTGAACACGCCGAGCACGCCGGCGACCGCCCGCGCCGGCGCGGCGTCGATCGCGATCACGTCGGCGTGCGCGTGCGGCGAGCGCACGAACGCGGCGTAGACCTGGCCCGCCGCGTTCCAGTCGTCGGCGTAGCGTCCCTGCCCGGTCAACAGCCGTAGATCCTCGCGCCGCTTGACCGACGCGCCAATACCGAAGCTCGTCATGGGGTGCCCGGTGTCATTTGCCGGTCCTGGGTGTGGCAGTGCGATTCAGAGTAGCGCGATGAACTCGCTGACCTCGATGACCGCTTGTCTCAGGATGGCCCGCGATCCAGTTCCTGCCGCCGGAGGGAGAAGCCGACTTTGGCGAGTGCGCGGAGGCATTCCCGGCCAGAGACGCGTGGGAGTTTGCTCACACGGCCACCACCAGCGTCTCGAAGCGCTCCTCCGGCACCGTGAGGTTGTCCTGCTCCAGTGCCGCGACATAGCCCTGGATCGCTTCCTTGATGTTGACGATGGCGTCTTGCTTGGTCGTCCCCTGGCTGATGCAGCCGGGCAGACTCGGGCACTCGGCCACCCAGTAGCCGTCCTCGCCCGGATAGATGATCACTTGCCGCATCTCTTACTCACCTCCCTTCTTAGCACCACGAGTCTACGCGATTCAGGCAATACCTCAAACGGTGCCCTGCTCACCCTACCGCACGGTCGAGGAGGCCATGCAGGACCCGCAGCTCGCTCACCGGCAGGCCTTCGCCACGGTGCGCGACGCCGGCGGGACCTTCCGGGCGCTCAACCCTCCGTTTCGGTTCTCCGCGGCACGCGCCGCCGCCCAGCCGTTCGCGGCGCGCCTGGGCGAGCACACCGACGAGGTGCTGGGC
>JBGPYK010000230.1:0-4894 GCA_041493245.1 Methylomirabilia bacterium
AGCGATAGAACTCACCCTGGTGGCTGAACGGCTCGCCCTTCCAGGCTTCGAGGATGATCTCCAGCGCTTCGAAGAAGCGCGCCGGGCTCTCGGCGTACGGGACCCCGAGCGCGTCATAGGCTCGTGGCGATCCGCTGCGACCGATGCCGAAATCGAACCGCCCCTCGCTGAGGTGATCCAGCGTGGTGACCTCGCCGGCCACGCGGAGCGGGTGGTTCAAGGGAAGGAGCTGCACCGCCGTCCCCACGCGCAGGCGCTTGGTCCGGGCCACGATCGAGCTGGCCACCAGGAGCGGCGCCGACAGCACCGAACGGGTCGGGTTGAAGAGCATCTCCGCCAGCCACATGACGTCGAGCCCCCACGCCTCGGCCGCGTCCGCGATCTCGAAGACCTCGCGGAACGCGTCGCCCTGGGTGTTCCCACGCCGGATCTGCTCCACGAATATGCCGAAGTCCATTGCGTCCCTCCCTTTTGATGTCAGCGCCCCTCCCCTTCGGGCGGCAAGTACCAGGGGCAGACGAGCGTCTCCGCGAGGCAGACGGCCCAGAATACGACGATGCCCAGCGCGGAGAGTACTCCCATAACGCCGAAGACGATGGCGGTATTCATGTTGCTCGAGGCCGTGAGGATCAGGTAGCCGAGCCCCTTGTCGGATCCCACGAACTCCCCGACGACCGCGCCGATGACGGAGAGGCTCATCGCGACCTTCATGCCGCTGAAGATGTGCGGCAGGGCCCACGGGAGCCTGACCTTCCAGAACACCTTGAGCGCGCTCGCCTGGAGCGAGCGCGTGAGCTGGAGGAGCTCGGGCTCCACGGACTCGAGGCCGGTCGCCGTGTTCACGACCATCGGGAAGAAGGCCACGATGGCCGCCACCAGAATGTTCGACTTCGGACCGTACCCGATCCAGATGAGGAAGAGCGGCGCCAGGGCAACCTTCGGGACCGACTGGACGACGAGCAGGATCGGGTAGGCGATGCGTCGCAGCAGCGGAGAGTACACGATGGCGACGGCGATCGGCACGCCCACGAGCACGGCGACGGCGAAGCCCCCTACGACCTCGTAGAAGGTGACCCAGAAGTGGCCGGGGATCCGGTCCGCCCACTTCCAGGTGTCGCGCACGATGGCGACCGGCGCCGGAAGCAGCCACACGGGGATCCGCGCCGCGCGGCAGCCGAGCTCCCACAGCCCGATCAGCCCCGCGATGGCCACGACGGGCAGGGCATACTCGCGCGCCCACGCGGAGAGTGCCCGCGCGCCGTCTCTCATGCGACCTTCCCGCGGGCGCCCGCGATAGCGTCACGGATCAGCGTGGTGTAGCCCTTGAACTCCTCCGAGAACTCCATCTCGATGGTCCGCGGTCGCGGAAGGCTGATGGCGACGCTCGTGACGACGCGCCCGGGGCGGGAGGCCATCACGACCACCCGGTCGGCCAGCAGGATCGCTTCGGGGATGCTGTGAGTCACGAACACGACCGTCTTCTTGCGCTCGCTCCACACCTGGAGCAGCTCCATCCCGAGCTCCTCGCGGGTCATGGCGTCGAGGGCGCCGAACGGCTCGTCCATCAGGAGCAGCGGTGGGTCGTGGATCAGCGCGCGGCAGATCGACACCCGCTGCTGCATCCCGCCGGAGAGCTCGCGCGGGACGCAGTGCTCGAACCCGCGCAACCCAACGAGCCCGATGAGCCGCTCGGCTTCCGTCCGGTAGTCTCGGAGCGGCCAGCCCAGCATCTCGATGGGGAACAAGATGTTGTCCCGCACCGAGCGCCACGGGAGCAGCACGGGGTTCTGGAACACCATCCCGGTGTCCCGCGACGGGCCCGTCACGGGGTGGTCCCGCAAGAGGACCCGCCCCGTGGTCGGCACGACGAGGCCGCCGATGAGCTTGAGCACGGTGCTCTTGCCGCACCCGCTGGCGCCGACGATGGTGACGAACTGGTCCGCGCCGACCCCGAACGTCACGCCCTCGAGGGCGGCCACGGTCCCGCCGGATCGGGTCGTGTAGCGCTTGCTCACGTCTTCCAGCCCGATGAGCACCGGCTCAGCGGGCGGGCAGGAACTGCGTGGTGTAGAGCTCCTCCACGGGGACCACTCGCTTCAGGGAGAGCGCCGACGTCACCACGTCGCGGGTCGAGGTCATCTGCTCTCGGCTGATGAAGCCGAGGCCATTCGCCTTGGCTTCCGGGCTCCACGCCAGCTCCTTCGTGCTCAACAGCTCGTCCTTGCTGAACTCCGGATCGACTTCCCGGTGGTACTTCTGGAGGATCGTCACCGCCTCGTCCGGCTTGTCGAAGGCGTACGCGAGGCCCTTGAGGGTCGCCTGCGTGAACCGCCGCACGAGGTCGGGGCTGTCCTTGACGAGACTGTCCGTGGTCATCAGCACGTTTCCGTACGCCACGAGCCCGAAGTCCGCGAAGCGCATGACATCCACGTGGAGCCCCTGCTTCTCGGCGGCCCTCTGGAAGCGGGGAAGGTGGATGCTCTGCTCGGACACGGCGTCGACCTTGCGCGAGAGCAGCATGGGCAGGAACGACGTCGCGTCGATCACGACTTCTTTCATCTTCTGGCGGTCCACCCCGTTGACCTTCAGAAAGCCGGGGAGCATGAGGATCGACGCGCCCGCCGCCGACCGCCCCAGGGTCCGGCCCTCCAGGTCCTTGGGTCCCTTGATGCCGGACTCGCTCAGGTAGAGGAGACCCAGCGCGGCTTTGCCGTAGACCGCCCCGATCGCCTTCACCGGTATCTCGTCGTTGGCGCGGGCCCCGACGAGCGCGCCCATGTCCGCCACCGCGAAGTTCGCCCGGCCCGCCGCCAGACGCTTGATCGTGTCGCCCGAGCCGTAGCCCCGGACGATCGTGACCGCGAGGTTGTTGCCCGCGTAGAACCCCTTGTCCAGGGCGACGAGGTACCCCGCGTGCGTGCCGTTCACGATCCAGTCGAGGGCGAAGACCACCTGATCCGTGGCCGCGAACGCCGCCGTCGGGGCGTGCGGCCCGATGCCGACGACCGCGAGCGCGAGGAGCACGAGCGTGCACAGGATGAGCGCGCGAGTCTTCATGCTGGCTCCTTCACAGATAGTCCTCGAACCGGAGGCGGTCCGCCCCCGGAATCTTCTTCCGCTCGAACTCGGCGGGCCACTCGAGGGGCGCGGTCGCGTCGATGCCCAGGCGACCCCAGTGGATCTGGTGCGGATCGCGCCCGAACGACGGGACGTCGGGAATGACGAAGGTGTCGCGGTCCGGCCGGCAGCGCGTGGTCATCGCCCAGATCACGTCGGTCGGATCGTAGATGTCCACGTCCGGATCCACCACGACGGCAAAGAGGATCCGGGTCAACTCGGCGCCGAAGGCCGCCAGGAGCGCCTTGCGCGGCTGGCCCACGTCCTGCTTCCGCATCTGGATGACGCAGAACTGGATCATCGGCCAGCACGCGACGTTGGTCACGGACGGAACGTACTTCTTCACCGCTTGGTAGATGTCCCCGTTGATCGGCAGCGAGGTCAGGACGATCTCTTCGGCCGAGCCCGACTGAATGGCGTAGTAGAGCGCATCGGGCCGCGTCCAGACGTGGCGGATCTCCAGCACGTGGTTGTCCATCACCGGGACGTAGTAGTCCATCCACTCGCCGAACGGCCCCTCGGGGCGTCGCACGTCGGCGAGCAGCTCCCCCTCGATCACGATCTCGGCCTCGGGAATCGCCAGGTCGAGCGTGGGGCAACGGACCAGCGGGAATGGCTCCCCGGCCAGCGCGGCGGCCAGGTCCAGTTCGGTCAGCCCCGGCGCCGTGCGCGCGGCCGCGGCGAGCATCACCAGCGGCGCCACACCGAGCAGCACGGCCACGGGCAAGGGCTTTCCGGCCTTCTCGGCGCGTTGCTGCATCTCGAACAGGTGCCCGGTGGGCGTCAGGCGGACGCGCAGCTCGCGCTCGCTGATGACCTGCATCCGGTGGTAGGAGAGGTTCGTCACGCCGGTCTCGAGGTCTCGCGCGGCGACGATGCCCGCCGTGATGTACGGCCCGGCGTCCTTCTCGCAGTGCGTGCAGATCGGCAGGCGCCCCAGGCTCGACGGCTCGTAGGGGCCGGGGCGCGGCTCGCTGGGGGGCATGGCCGCCGCGCGCGAGAGTCGCTCAGCCCATGTCCGGGTCAGCGCCCCCGGCTCGACGCCGAGCGCCGCCGCCACGGTGGCGTAGCTGCCGCAGACGTTGCTGACGATCGGGTGCGCGAACCCCTTGACGCGCTCGAAGACGATGGCCCGATTCCGACGCTGCTGGACGTCCCGGATCAGGGCGGCCACCTCGAAGCGCGGATCGACTTCCTTGCGGATGCGGATCAGCTCGCCCCGCTGCTCGAGTCGGGCGAGGAACTCGCGGAGGCTGTCTCGCATGATGCCAGATCCCACGGTCACGGGCGGGCGTCCTCCTCGCGGGTCAAGTCCACAGGGAGCGATACTGCTCCGGCGACAACGGCGCCGTCAAGGAGCGCGCGTGCTCTGCTCGTGCGGCGGCCGGGGACTCTGCCTTGCGCCCGCCGGCAGCCACCCGCGTCCTGCGGCCTCGAGGTCTGTCCGAGCGTTGGGGGGTATCGAGGAGCGCCACGGCTTTGCCGGAGCGCTCCGAGCGTTGGGGGGTTTGGGGGGCCATGTCGGGGCCCCCCATGTCATTAAAGCCCGGCGCGGTTCCTTGCCTTGACGGCGCGATTCACGACGTTGACCGGCCACTGACCGGTGAGAACGCGTCGCACCTCGCTTGGCGCTCCCGCCTGGAGCCCCACCATCGCCTGCTCGCTGTACCAGGCGACGTGGGGGTTGAGGATCACGTTCTCACGGCCGCGTAGCGGGTGCGGGTTGGGCAGGGGCTCCGGGTCCGTCGTGTCGAGGGCGCACCCGGCGATCCGGCCC
>JBGPYK010000621.1:0-2038 GCA_041493245.1 Methylomirabilia bacterium
CGCGGTCTTCGGCGGGCGCTTCGGCAAGCAGTACCCGGGCGGCCAGGCCGAATGGATCCGCGTCCCCTTCGCCGATCACATGTGCGAGAAGGTGCCCGCCGGCATGACCGACGAGCAGGTCTTCTTCCTGGGCGACATCCTCTCGACCGGCTACTTCTGCGCCGAGAACGCGGGCATCCGCCCAGGCGACACGGTCGCGCTGTTCGGCGCGGGGCCGGTGGGGCTCCTCGCCCTGCAGTCGGCGCAGCTCTTCGGCCCGTCGCGCGTCTACGTCGTGGACCGCGTGGACTACCGCCTGAAGCTCGCGGAGGAGATGGGCGGCATTCCGGTGGACCTCGACAAGGTCGAGCCGGTCGCCGAGCTGCGGCGGCTCACGGGCGGGCGCGGCCCCGACGCGGTCCTCGAGTGCGTCGGCCACGAAGTACCCTTCGGCCAGGCCATCCAGGCGGTGCGGCCGGGCGGCACGGTCTCGTCGGTGGGCGTCTACGTCGAGAACTCGATCGGCTTCCCGGTGCGCGAGGCGTTCTTCAAGGACCTGACGCTCAAGATGGGCATCTGCAACGCGCGCAACTTCATCCTGCCGCTGATGCCGCTCATCCAGGCCGGCAAGCTGCAGCCGACGCGCATCATCACCCACACCCTGCCGCTCGCGGACGGGCCGAAAGGCTACGCGATCTTCGACAAGAAGGAAGACCGCGCCATCAAAGTCATGTTGAAACCGTAGCCGCGGGCCGGGTCAGAGCTTCACCGGTGTGAACTCGGGCGTGTACATGTCGCTGAGCGGCAGCCGCGTCTTGAGGATGCCCAGCTCCAGGAGGGTGTCCTGCATGAACTTCATCGCGTCGAGGTCCATGCGCCCGTCCGTCGACAGCAGCGGGCGGATGAGCTCGTAGGCGCGCTTGGTCGGGGCCTCGGGCCAGCCGATGGCCTTGGAGGCGATCTTGATGCTCTCGCCGGCGTTGTCGCGGCAGAAGCGGGCGCCCTGGAAGATGCTCTTGAGCGCCCGGCCGACGACGTCGCGCTTGGCCTTGATGATGTCGTCGGTCGAGTAGGCGACGAGGCTGATCCATTGGGGGGTCAGCTCGTCGAGCCGCATCAGGATGTGTCCGGCGCCCTCGGCCTCGATCACCACACCCGCGTCGCCGAAGATGGTGCCCTGGATCTCGCCGCGCTTGAGCCCCGCCATCTGCGCGTCGAGGCCGCCGACGCCGATGATGCGCACGTCTTTCTCGGGGTCCCAGTTCATCTTCTTGGCCAGCATGCGGGCGAAGACCCACGTGGTCGAGCCGACGGCGGTGCAGCCGATGGTGCCGCCCTTGAGATCCTCGAGGCGCTTCACCTTGGGCACGACCGTGAGCGTGAAGTGGTTCTTCTCGACGATCGTGGCCAGCGCCCGGATCGGCGCCCCGCGCTCGCGGAAGACGAGCGGGTCCGTCGCCCCCGAGATCCCGATGTCGGCCGAGCCGGAGAGCACGCCCTTGAGCAGGTCGGGGCCGCCCTTGAAGGGGATCAGCTCGGCGTCGAGGCCGTTCTGCTTGAAGTAGCCCTTCTCGATCCCGACCAGGGTCGGCGTCACGACCCCGAAGTCGCCGAGCACGACCGCGCCGATCTTGACCGGCGTCAGCGGCTGGGCTCCCGCGGCCGAGGTCCGGGCCACCGCGGCTGCCGCCACGCCCGCCGCCGCCGTCTTGAGGAAGTTGCGCCTCGTCGTCATACGCAGGTCTCCTTTTAAGAAATAGAGAGTTTAGCGCCAGCGCCCCAAGCGCTGGTTCATGTGTTCGAGGAACCACACGACCGAGATCGACAGGGCCGACACGATCGCCGTGGCGGCGAAGAGCTCCGGCGCCCTGAACGCCAGCGCCATGCGCTGCATCTGGAAGCCCATGCCGCGGTTGCCGGCCAGCATCTCCGCCAGGAGCGCACCCAGTAGGGCGAAGACTACGGCCACCCGCATCGCGGTCAGCACCGAGGGCAGCACCGCGGGGAGCAGGACCTTGCGGCCGACCTGCGCGCGGCTCGCGCCCATGGACACGGCCAC
>JBGPYK010000456.1:0-3060 GCA_041493245.1 Methylomirabilia bacterium
GGCCGAGACGACTAATTAGATGGGGGCCCCGACATGGCCCCCATACCCCCAGACGCTCGGAGCGCCCCGGCCAAGCCGTGGTGCTCCTCGATACCCCCAGACGCTCGGAGCGCCCCGGCCAAGCCGTGGTGCTCCTCGATCCTCCGACAGGTTCCTAGAGTGGCTGCCATCTCGGTGATGCTCGTCGGTTGCACGACCCGCCCGGTCGTTTTGGACGGCGAGCCGTCCCGCGGCCACCTCGCGACCCGTCCCGGACGTCCCGGCGTCGTGGTGGCAGCGCCCCACGGCACCTCCGACGTCGGCACCGGCGACATCGCCGCCGACGTCGCCCGGCGCACGGAGTTCGGTCTCGTCGTCGCCAGCGGCTTCAACGTCGAGCCCGACACGCGCGAGCGGCCGGGACGGCGCTACCAGGTCAACCGCCCGGTCGAGGGAGTGCCGGGCCGCCCGCCGACCGAAGAGGTCGACACGGCGGCGGCGCGCTCGGTGTACGAGGCGTACGAGCGCGGCGTCCGCGAGGTGTCGCAGGGGCCACTGCGGTTCTACGCCGAGATTCACGGCAACAACCGCCGCGAGGCGACGGAGCGGATCGAGATCGCCACCGTCGGCGTGGACGCCGAGCAGGCTGTCAGGCTGCGCACGCTGCTGGAGCTGATCCGCGACGCGCACCTGCGGGCTCGGCCGCCCGCGCTGCGGCTCGAGATCCGCGTGGAGCCCGCGGATTCCGTCTTCTACGCCGCCTCGGGGGCCAAGCGCGCCGGCATCCTGCGCCTTCCGCAGCGGGCGCTGCACATCGAGCTGCCGCGCGTGGCCCGTCGCGAGGGGCGGGAGCTGTACACCCTCATCCTCTCGGACTTCCTGCTCCAGGCGATCGCGCTCCCGCTGCCCGTCGGGAGGTAGCCGTGCGCCCCGTGTTCACCGCGGCGGAGATGCGCGACCTCGACCGCCGCGCCATCGCCGAACTGGGCATCCCCGGCGTGACCCTCATGGAGAACGCGGGCCGTGGCGCCGCCACCGTCATCGCCGAGCTGCTGCCGTCGCTCGGCGCGCCCCGGCGAGGCGCGCGGGTCGTCATCGTCTGCGGCAAGGGCGGCAACGGCGGCGACGGCTTCGTCGTCGCGCGCTGGCTCAGGCGGCGCGGCGTCCATCCCTTCGTGCTCCTGGCCGCGCGCCCGGCGGACGTGGTCGGCGACGCCGCGGTGAAGCTCGCCGCCCTGCGCCGCGCGGGCGTGCGCCCGATCGTGATCGAGGACGACACCGGCGCGGCCGCGCGTCTCGCCGAGGGGCAGGTCGTGGTCGACGCGCTCCTCGGGACGGGCGCACGGGGCGCGCCGGGCGGGCTCACGGCCGCCCTCATCGAGCGCATCAACGCGAGCGGCCGTCCCGTGATCGCCCTCGACATCCCGTCGGGGCTCCCCGCCGACGGCGGTCCGCCGCCCGGGGCCGCCATCCGCGCCGCGGCGACGATCACCTTCGCCGGGCTCAAGTACGCGCTCGTCATGCCTCCGGGCATCGACTTCGCCGGCCGCGTCACGACCGTGCCCATCGGGATCCCGGACGCGGAGGTCGCGCGCGGGATCCGCACCTGGCTCATCGAGCGGAGCGACGTGGCCGCCTGTTGTCCTCCGAGGCCGCGCGACGCCCACAAGGGCACGTACGGACACCTATTAATCATCGGCGGCTCGCTCGGCAAGACGGGCGCGGCGGCCCTGGCCGCCCGCGCGGCGATGCGGACCGGCGCCGGGCTCGTGACGGTGGCGACGGCCGCGAGCCAGCAGCCTGTCGTCGCCGGGCTCCTCCTCGAGTCGATGACCGAGGCGCTTGCCGAGACGGGGGCGGGAAGCGTTGCCCTCCGGGCGGGTGACCGCGTGCTCGAGCTGGCGGCGGCGCGCGACGCCGTGGCTCTCGGACCCGGGCTTGGTCTCGACGCCGAGACGCAGGAGCTGGCGCGGACGCTCACGCGCCGGCTCGACCGCCCGCTGGTCCTCGACGCCGACGCGCTCACGGCGCTCGCCGGCCGGCTCGATCTGCTGCGGGATTCACCAGCGCCGCGGTGTCTCACGCCGCATCCGGGGGAGATGGCGCGTCTGCTCGGGGCGACGGTCGCCGACGTGCAGCGCGACCGTGTGGGGACCGCGCGCGGTCTGGCCACCGCGCAGCACGTCCACGTGGCGCTCAAGGGCGCCACCACCGTCGTCGGCGCGCCCGACGGGCGCGTGTTCCTCAATCCCACGGGGAACCCGGGGATGGCGAGCGGGGGGACCGGTGACGCGCTGACGGGCATGCTCGGCGCGTTCCTCGCGCGCCGGATGGAGCCCGCCGACGCCTGCATCGCCGCCGTCTACCTGCACGGTCTCGCCGGCGACCTGGCCGCGGCGCGGCTGGGAGAGGAATCGCTCGTCGCCAGCGACCTGATCGAAGCCCTCCCCGACGCGTTCGCGGCCCTCCGCGGCTGAGTCGCACCGGCTCATGAGCGGCGAGGCGATCCTCACCAGCCGGAGCGCCGCGGAGACCGAGGCGGCAGGGGAGCGGCTGGCGACGACGCTCAGACCCGGCGCCGTCGTCGCGCTCACCGGCGAGCTGGGCGCGGGCAAGACCTGCTTCGTTCAGGGGCTCACGCGGGGGCTCGGCGCCACCACACGGGCGACGAGCCCGACGTTCGTCCTCATCAATGAGTACCGCGGCCGGCTCCCCATCCATCACGTGGACGCCTACCGGACGGCGGGACCCGACGAGATGATCGACATCGGCCTGGTCGAGCTGATCGACGGCGACGGGGTGACCATCATCGAGTGGGCCGACAAGATTCTGCCCCTGCTGCCGCCGCGCACCATCCACGTCGCCATCGAAGGCCTGGGCGACGAGCCCCGCACGATCACCATCCGCTGCGCAGGCCGATGAAAAAAGCAGCTGACCCTTTCATTCGTGAATGAGCAACGCGCGCGGCGAACGGTGACACGGCGGGAGGCGGACGGACGGCGTCCTCTGACCACAGCGGTCTTCGCTCCGATCACCGGCGAGCCATTCCCACTCTGTCCGGCTGTTTCGTTGGATCGCGAA
>JBGPYK010000321.1:0-4005 GCA_041493245.1 Methylomirabilia bacterium
CGCCTGCGGCCCGACGGCAGCGGGGTGGAGGTCTTCGCCCGCGGAGTCCGTAACAGCGTGGGCTTCGACTGGCATCCGGACACCAAGGCCTTGTGGTTCACCGACAACGGCCGCGACATGATGGGCGACGACCAGCCGCCGGACGAGCTGAACGCGGCGCCGCGCGGGAGCATGAACTTCGGCTTCCCCTACTGTCACGGCGGCGATCTCCGCGACCCCGAGTACGGCGCCAAGCGCGCCTGCTCGGAGTTCACCGCTCCGGCCATGCGGCTCGGCCCTCACGTCGCCGCCCTCGGCATGCGCTTCTACACGGGCGCGATGTTCCCCCCGGAGTACCGCCGTCAGGTCTTCATCGCGGAGCACGGCTCGTGGAACCGCAGTACGCCCATCGGCTATCGCGTGTCGCTGGTCCGGCTGCAGGGCGACCGCGCGGTGAAGTACGAAGTCTTCGCCGAGGGCTGGCTCAAGAATGGTCGGCTGTGGGGCCGTCCCGTGGACGTGCTCGTCATGCCCGACGGCGCTCTGCTCGTCTCCGACGACTACGCCGGCGCGATCTACCGCATTACCTACACGCGCTGACCGCTCGCCTCGCCCCGCTCAGGGCGCGTAGCCACGGGCGCACGGCAAGCGATACAATAGCGGCCCGTTGCAACCACAGATCCTCGCACTCACATCGAAGGAGACCGGCATGGCGCTCACCCGACGGAATGTCCTGAAGCTCAGTGGAGTTCTCATCGTGGCTCTCGCCCTCGTGCTCCCGAGCTTGCTGATGGCGCAGCAGTCCGGAAAGGCTGAGGTGCTCTGGCTCGGTCAGGCGGCCTTCAAGATCACCACCCCCGGCGGCAAGGTGATCGTCATCGACCCCTTCATCACCCAGAACCCCAAGACCCCGGCCGCCCTCAAGGACCTCGACAAGCTGGGCAAGGTCGACCTGATCCTCGTCACCCACGGCCACGGTGACCACATCGGCGACGTCAAGGATCTGGCCGCCCGCAACCCCGGAGCCAAGGTCTACGGCCCGGCCGGGCTCGTCGCCACCCTCACCGACCTCGGCTGGGTGAAGCCCGAGCAGGGCGTGCGCTTCGGCAAGGGCGGCAAGGTGCAACCGTTTGGCCCGCCGATCACCATCACGCAGACCCGCGCCGAGCATTCGTCCGAGGTGACCGTCACCGATCCGGCGACGAAGAAGTCGACGACGCATCCGGGCGGCGAGCCGGCCGGCTTCATCATCGAGCTGGAGAACGGGTTCAAGATCTACCACATGGGTGACACGGGCCTCTTCGGCGACATGAAGCTCATCGCCGACTACTACAAGCCCGACCTCATCCTGATGCCGATCGGCGGCCACTTCGTGATGGACCCGAAGGACGCGGCCTACGCAACACGCGAATGGCTCAAGCCGAAGTTCGTGATCCCCATGCACTACGGGACGTTCCCGGTGCTCAAGGGCACGCCGCAAGAGTACATGGCGGCCCTCGGCCAGACCTCGACGAAGGTCTTCCCGATCAACCCAGGCGACAAGCTCGAGTTTTAGCCACTTCCTTGCGCTAGATTGACGGCGCTCGTCGGCGGATCCGCGGCGAGCGCCGTCCCGGCATCGGGGGGGTCAGCGTGCCAGCACAGGCGAGCTGGCAGGCTCGCCTGTGCTGGTGTCGGTGGGCTCGAAGACGCCAGGCCCGCGACGGTGCCGGCCGCGGCCAGACCAAAGCGGACGCCGTAGTCGGCGACGTATCGATTTACAGGAGCGATCCGTGCAATGCGGGTGTTCTGGCCAGGTGCGGCAAATGGGGTAGCGGGATGTGGCGCTCGGTACGTCCAAACGCCTCGAGCTCGCCAGCGATCGGCAAGTCTACGTGAACCTCGGGCGTGTATCGTGGTCCCGCGGTCTTCAGCGCCTCGTCCAAGCGAGCCGTGAACCACGCGGCCGAGACGATGTCGCCGCCGGCATGGACGAAGCCCACGTCCATGCTCCGGACGTGACGGGGGAAGCTGTTGTAGGCATGATGACCGTAGAGCGCTTGCCACGCGGTCGGCTCACTGCCCTCCGCCACCTCGAGCGCCTTCGTGAGCGGTTGCTCGGCCAGCCTGGAGCCGTCGAGCGGAACCAGCACCTTGTCGATCTTCATCGCCTGCCCTCCTTATCGACATGGGGGCTTCGAAGGGGCCCCCCGGAAGGGCCGCGGGAGGTCCTACGTGTTCAGGTATCGCCCGATGATCTCTCTCAAAACGCCCACCAGCGTCACGCCCTCGGCTGGGATGAGATCCTGGCCGACATGCTTGTGTACGGTAGGAACGACCGGGGGGCGATGTTGGGCGTTGTCGTAGCGGAAACGGAGCGCCCCAGCGGCGTCCTGATAGTGATAGGCGAGCGCGAGTCGTTCGACGCGGTCGTCGCTGACCCGCACGTATTCGCGAACGTGCAGCTCGGAACGGTCCGAAAAGGTGAGAGTCGCGCGAAGATACCCGAGATCGTCCGACCGGGCGTCAGTCAGCAGATCGCACGACAGCAGGAACCCGGCGGTCTCGTGTTCGTGAACGAGGCGGCTGATCTCATCGAAATAGTCACCGATCAGCATACTGGATGGCTTCCAGCTGCCCGAGATCCTGCTTGAGCTGCTGGAGCATCCGCCACTCTCCGAGCCACTCGACGTAGTCGAGATCACCGCCAGCCAAATCCTCGGCGGTCACCGCCGCCATGGCCTCGACCGACGTTCTGCCGTGACGGCCTTCGAGCGCGCGCAGGTGGGCCTCGGTCGACTCGATGCCCAGCCGAAGCCGCCGTATCTTGCTTTCGATAGCGGTCCGGAGCAATCGTGACGCGTCGCCACCCTTGTCTCGATCCTCAACTCGAATTACCGTCATGGCGTCTCCTCAGTGCCTCATTCTACTCACGGTCCACGTCGCTTCAAGAACCGTATCCGGCTCCCTGTTCTGTCCCGGGTGATGTGCGGGATCTCGATAACCTTTTAGGCGGCCATGACTGAGAACGGAAGATTTATAGGGCTGAGCCGTCGCGTTCTCAGTAGCGTTTCAGGTGCCTCATGTACGGCGAAGCTAGCGCTTGTCCTTGTCGGCGTAGCTGACGGCGAGCCCGGCCCCGGCGTCGGCTTGAATGCCGTAGGGCGGGATTGGATAGCGCAGACCGTTGCGATCGAGGGCCGCGAGACCCTCGATCGCCTTGGGTAGGAAACACGGCGGGATCGCCATCAATAGCTCGTCGTCGGCTACGCCGCCGTAACGCCGCTCGGCGTAGCACGGGATCGTCAGGGCAGGTTCCCCGGTCTTCAAGGCTTTCCCCCACGAGTCAGCGCACGCCGATTCCCCCACCGAGGTGAACGAGAGCTTCTTGTAGCCCACCCACTGCAGCCCATTGATCAAGAAGATCATCTGGCCCGGCGTGCCGTAGATCAGGCAGATGTCGGGCGGGTCCAGGCGGCCGGACGTGAGCGGGGACACCGCCATCGCGCGGTAGCGGCCGTAGGGCACGCAGTCCATGGCGTGCTGGTGCAGGCTCGCGTCCTCCTGCGTTTTGAACCACACGCCCGCCATGCGCTTGCCGGAGAGCCACTCGTCGTCCTGAGGATGGAGCCCGATGACCGCGCCGCACTGGGCGCCGATGAGGTCGGCCATGGTGATGCCGACGGTCCAGCCGAGCTGGCGTGCCTGCGCGACGATCTGGTCGGTCGTGTGTTTGGCCTTCGGCCGGCGGATCTTCGGGATTGCCTCCATCGCTTCCACCGTCTCGAAGAGCTTCATGCCGATGGGAATGGAGCGCAGGCGCAAGTAGCGGTTCAGACCGTCGACGATCGCAGGCCATTCGTACGCTTCAGTCATGATCATGCCTCGCTTGGCCGGCCGGTGGCGCCAGCTCCGACATCAACCGCGATTCTCCATAGTACGAGACGCAGAGCTCGTTCCGCGCCCGGGTCATGGCGATGTACAGAAGTCGGCGCGCCTGCTCCTCGTCTCCGTGCAGCGTCGCCCGGTGAGCGCCGATCGTGATCA
>JBGPYK010000188.1:0-5457 GCA_041493245.1 Methylomirabilia bacterium
GCGCACTACTCGCCGTGCTCTGCCTCAACGGCCGCAGGCCGTTCGTCCTCTCCGCCGAGGACCAAGACGTCCTCGACGCCTTCGTCGGCCAGGCGGCGGTGGCGATCCGAAACGCCCGCCTGTTCGACGAGACCGCGGCCCACCAGCGCGGCGCGGAGGCCCTGGTCGAGCTGGGGCGCGCCCTCTCGGAGACGCTCGATCCCGGGGTCGTCGGGCAGCGGACGGCCGAGAGCGTGCTCGCCTTGCTGGGCGGGCGAACCGCTGCGCTCTTCCGTCTGGAGGAGGCCTCGGGCGCGCTCGTGTCCACCGACGTCGCCGGTCTGGGGCCCGCGTTCGGACGAAACGTGGTATTTGCGCCGGGAACCGGCGTGGTGGGTGTCGCTCTGCGAGAGCGGGCGCCGGTGGTGACGGCGGATCTCCTGACCGACCCCCGGGTCACGCTCACCCCGGACCTGCGAGTGCGCATCGAACGGGCCGGATATCGGGCCGCCCTCGCGGTCCCATTATTCGTCAAGGACCGCGTGATCGGCGCGCTGAGTGTCGGCGACGCGCCGGGCCGAGCCTTCCGACCGGAGGACGCCCAGCTCCTGCAGACCTTCGCCGCGCAGGCGGCGCTCGCCCTCGAGAACGCACGCCTCTTCGAGGAGGCCGACCGGCGACGACGCGAGACCGAGTTCACGGCCGACCTCGCCCAGCGAATCAGCTCTTCGCTCGATCTCGACACCGTCCTGCAGCACCTGGTCGAGGGGGCGCAGGAGCTCACGCAGAGCGACATGGCCCGGATCGCGCTCCGCGATGCGGCGTCCGACGCCTTTCGCTTCCGCCGCTCGGTCGGCGACCGCCATCCGGGGTGGGAGGCCGTCACCATCGAGGCGGGTCGCGGGCTCGGCGGACTTGTCCTCGTCAACGGGCAGGCCGTCCGCACCGACAACTACGTCGAGGATCCCCGGATCGGGAAGGAGTACCTCGCGCTCGCCCGGGAAGAGGGCGTGGTCGCGGCGATGGCGGTGCCGGTCCGCGGCGACGACCGGACCGAGGCGCTGCTGTTCGTCCTCCGGCGGTCCCCGCGCCTGTTCACCGCCCGCGACGAGGAGGTGCTGCTCCGCCTCGCCGACCACGCCGCCGTGGCGATCCACAACGCGCGCCTCTTCGCCGAGAGCGCGGCCCGCCGCCGCGAGGCGGAGGCCCTGGCGGAGGTCGGACGCGCGATCACATCCTCCCTCGATCCCCAGACGATCCTGTCGTTCATCGTGGACCGCGCCTGCGTCTTGCTCGGGACCCAGCGCTCCGCCGTCAGCCTCGTGGATTCGAGCCACCCCGAGACCATCATGTTCCTCGCGGCGACCCGCGGGATGAGCCCGGCGTTCGGAAACCTGCAACCACGACACCCGCGCGACGGCACCACCGCCGCCACGATCACGGAGCGGCGGCCCGTTTGGTCGGCTGACCTCCTCAACGACCCGGCGTTCGACCTCTCGCCGGCGACGCGCGCCCTCGTCGAGGGCGAGGGCTACCGGGCGGTGCTCTCCGTGCCGCTCTCCGTCGGCGACCGCGTGCTCGGCGCGCTCGTCACGTACCGGGACACCGTCGGGCCGTTCGCGGCCCGGCAGGTGGAGCTCCTCCAGGCGTTAGCCGACCAGGCGGCGATCGCGATCCAGAACTCCCAGCTCTACGCCGAGGCTGAGCGGAGGCGGCGCGAGGCCGAGGTGTTGGCGGAGGTCGCCCGGGCCATCACCGCGTCCCTCGATCTCGACACCGTGCTCCAGCGCATCACCGCCGGCGCAAAGGATCTGGTCGGGAGCGATGTGGCGACGCTCGGGTTTCGCGAGGGCGACGCGCCGGCCATCACCCTCCGGTATCCCGTCGGCTCACGTTACCAGCCGGGCCGCGCCTTCAGCATCGAGCCGGGCAAGGGGCTTGGCGGCCGCGTGCTCCTCACGGGCCGCCCAATTCGGACTCTCGACTACGCGGCCGACCCCGCGTTCAGCAAGGATTACGTCGGCGCCGTCCGGAGGGACGAGGTCCTCGCGGTCCTCGCGGTTCCGATCAAGAGCGAAAGCCGGGTGGAGGGGGTGCTCTTCGTCGCCAACCGCTCACGCCGTCCCTTCACCGACCGTGACGAAGCGATCCTCATGCGACTCGCCGACGAGGCCGCCATCGCCATCAAGAACGCGCAGCTCTTCGCCAGCGAGCGCGAGAACGAGCGGCGCTATCGCAGCCTGTTCGAGAACGCCAACGATCCGATCGCGACCTTCGCGCTCGACGGCACCGTCACCAGCGCCAACCCCGAGGCGGAACGCATGATGGGCTACTCCGCCGCGGAGCTGAGCGGCCGCCACTTCAGCGAGTTCGCCCACCCGGACTCGGTCGCGCAGGTCGAGGATTGCGCGCGCCTGGTGTTGAGCGGTGAGCGCGTGCTCCCGGCCTTCGAGACCGTGATGATCCGCAAGGACGGCACCCAGGTCACGGCCGAAGGCCGGGGCAGCGCGATCCGCGACAACCAGGGGCGAGTCGTCGGCTGGCAGGTCATCTACCGCGACATGACCGAGCGCAAGCGCGCGGAGGAGGCGCTGCGCCAGAGCGAGGCGCAGCTCCGCCAGTCGCAGAAGATGGAAGCCGTCGGCCGGCTCGCCGGTGGTGTGGCGCACGACTTCAACAACCTCCTGACGGTCATCACGGGCCGCACCGAGCTCCTCCTGGCCCGCCTCCCGGCCGACGACCCCCGCCGGCGCGACCTCGAGCTCGTCAAAAAGGCCTCGGCGCGCGCGGCCGCGCTGACTCACCAGCTCCTCGCGTTCAGCCGCAAGCAGACGCTGCAGCCGAGGGTGCTCGACCTCAACGGCGTCGTCGCGGGGATGGCGCAGATGCTCGAGCCCCTGATCGGCGAGAACATCGACCTGATCACCATGCTCGACCCCGGCCTCGGCCGTGTGAAGGCGGACCCGGGGCAGATCGAGCAGATCATCGTGAACCTCGCCGTGAACGCCCGGGACGCGATGCCCCAGGGCGGACGGCTCACCATCGAGACGGCCAACGTCGAGTTCGACGAGACGTTCGTCGAGGCGCATCCAGGCTCGAGCGCCGGGGCCCACGCAATGCTCTGCGTGCGTGACACGGGGACCGGCATGAGCGCCGAGATCCAGGCCCACGTCTTCGAGCCTTTCTTCACGACCAAGGGCGTCGGGAAGGGGACGGGGCTCGGGCTGGCGACCGTTTACGGCATCGTCACGCAGCACGAAGGGTACGTTCGCGCCGAGAGCGCCCCGGGCGTGGGCACCGCGGTGAGCATCTACCTGCGCCGCGTTCTCGCCGACACGGAAGGTGCCGCCTCACTCCTGAGCGACGCGCGCATGCCCGTGGCGTCGGAGACGGTGCTCGTCGTCGACGACGAAAGCGAACTTCGGGCGCTCGCCACGGAGCTCCTCGACGGCGCCGGCTACACGGTGTTGTCCGCCGGCAGCCCGAACGAGGCGCTGGAGGTTGTGCGGCGACACCGGGGACCGATCCACCTGCTGCTGACCGACGTCGTGATGCCGGAGATGAGCGGGCGGGACCTCGCGAGCTGTCTCCGACCTGTCCACCCCGAGATGAAAGTCCTCTACATGTCGGGCTACACGGACGACGCGATCGTCCATCACGGCGTGCTCGACCCCGGCACCGCCCTGCTCCAGAAGCCGTTCACGACGGACGGGTTGACGCGTATGGTGCGCGAGGTGCTGACCGGGTAGCAGCCGGCCCGCTTCGTCCCCGGCGCTTTGGGGACCACGAGCGGTCGCGCATGCGCGCGAGGTTCTGTCTTACCGCGTCAGGAGACGCTGGGATTTCGCCTGAGCTCGACCACCGCCTCGTGGGTGGTGCCGAAGCGCACGATCAGGTAGCCGAGACTCGAGAACTCCGCATTGCGAAGCCGGCGATTCGCGCGGCGCCGCCCGTTCGACCCGTCGCTCGGCGCCTCGGGATGCGCGCTCTCCCGGCGGTCACGGATCACCTTGACATACGGAAGCCCCGCCAAGGCCCGGTTGAGATAGCGGTGGAGGGCGGTCTCGGCGGGGCGCAGGACGAGGAGAAGCCGTATCCCCGGAAAGGAGGGCGAGGGCAGTTCCTCGAGGAGCTTCGCGCGGTGTCGGGAGCAGATGGTGTGGGTTTCGGTCGTGTCGTCGAGCGGCTCGCGTTCGCCGAGGACGACCCCCCGTCCCTCTTCCTTGCACCAGGCGCAGACGATTTTCATTGGTAGGACGTTAAGGATAGCGAAGGTGCCCGCGGCACGCTACCCCGGAATTCTGGTCGCGTTATCCCCAGCATCGAGCAGCCGCACCTCGTGGCGGGGCAGCGGGACGACGACGCCGGCCATACGGAAGCGCTCCGCGAGCCCTTGTTGAGCCGGCATGGTTACCTCTTCGCGAAGACTTCCTTGAGCAGCTCAGTCGTGCGGGCCGCCGGATTGGTGCGGATCTGTCGCTCCTGCTCGCCCACGACATGAAAGAGCCCAGCCAGGGCCTTGCCCACGACGTAGCCGTCGAGGTCGAAGGCTTCGGCCCGGGCGAAGGGAATGGCCTGAAAGCGGCCGACCAACTCGTTGTACTGCCGGCTCACGCCGACCTCGTTCATGGCCTGGTCCACCGCGGGCCTGAAGACCGCGGTGAGCTTGTCGGTGGTCTTGGCCTTGAAGAACTCCGTGGCCGCGGTGTCGCCGCCGTTGAGGACCTTTCGGGTATCGTCGAAGGTCATCGCTCCGATGGCATCCCAGAAGATCTGCTTGGCGGCCGGCGCCGCGCGCTCGGCCGCGCGGTTCATGCTGACCACCAGCTCGTCCACTTGCGGGCCGTAGCCGACCGCCCGCAGCCCTGTCTCGACGGTCCGCAACTTCTCGGGCATCAGGATCTTGATCGCCTGGTTGGCGAAATAGCCGTCGAGGCGCCCGGTACTGGTGACCGCGTTGTCGGTGCTGACCTGGAGCGCCTCCTTGAGGCCGGCGCCAATCCGGACGTCGGAGAGTCCGCCCGGGCGGCTCCCGCCGAGGCCCTTCAAGAGCTGGTCGAGCTGGGCCAACGCCGGCGAGGCCGCCAGCAACACGCCCAGGCAAGCGGGGAGCACCCAGGGCATGCAGGCGCGCCCCACTTCTCGCTTGTGTGTCATTTGTCTCCTCGCGCTAACCGTTCCAGGCTGGACCTGACCGGCACGCTCGTCAAGCGCGCCCACCAATGAGGAGGCCGATGACGCCGAAGATCAGGGAGGGAGCGGACGGATCGGATGCGGCACGGAGCGCAGAGACTTCACGGCAGTTGGAGTTTCCGGTAGAGCGAGGGGAGGCTGAGCCCGAGACGCCGGGCCGCTGCCCTCTTGTCGAAGTTCACCACGGCGAGGACATCGAGGATCTGCTGGCGCTCGAAGCGCTGCGTGGCGTTCTTCAGGTGGACCGGTGCCATCGGCATGGCGCCGCCGTCGTCGGCAACCTCC
>JBGPYK010000080.1:0-8196 GCA_041493245.1 Methylomirabilia bacterium
CTGGAGGAGGCCTTCCGCGTCCGGGGCGAGCCGATGGCGGAGATGCGGGTCCTCAGCGTCGACCACCGGGTGGAGCGCATCGGCTGCGCGCTCGCGGCTATCACCCTCCTGGGCGAAGAGGACCTGGCCTAGCGCCGCTTCTGCTGGTCGAGGGATGCGTCCGGTCTCGCCTGCGTTCGTCGCCTGTCACCGGGCTCCCTCCGAGGCCGGCATCCTGGTGTTCGGCATCCCCTTCGAGGGTCGCGTCAACCTCCGGAAGGGTGCCGACGGCGGTCCTCTCGACCTCCGGCTCGCCTCCGACTCCATCGAGACGTACTCGCCCGTCCTCGGACGGGACCTGGAGGATCTACCTCTGGGCGACCTGGGCGACTGCGAGCTGCCCGACGGCGCGCCACCCCGCGAGCAGCTCGACGCCGCGCGCGAGGCAATCGCCGCCTGGTGGCGGCCCGGGCTCCTGCCGTTCATGTTGGGCGGCGACCACACGGCCACTGTCCCCGTGATCGAAGTCCTCGCGCCGGCGTTCCCCGGCCTCCGCATCCTGCAGCTCGACGCCCATCCCGACACCCGCGAGGAGTTCCTGGGCGAGCGCTACAACTACGCCTCGGCGATGGCCCGGGTGATGGACGTCGTCCCCGCCGAGCGCGTCTACCAGGTGGGGATGCGGACGGGCTCGCGTGAGGAATTCGAGCGCCGCCGGCCGCACTTCTTTCCAGCGCACGAGGGCCACCCCCTCGAGGTCGTGCGAGGGCTGCTGCCCGAGCTTCGTGGCCATCCGCTCTATGTCACGATCGACGTCGACATCCTCGATCCGTCGGAGGCCCCCGGAACGGGCTCGCCGGAACCGGGTGGCCTCCGGGTGCCGGAGCTGATCGAGATCGTTCGCCTGCTGGCGGACTGCCGGGTGATCGGCGGAGACTTGGTCGAGGTAGCGCACGCCTGGGATCCGACCGGGCGCACGGGCATCGCCGCCTCCTGGGTCATCCGCGAGGCTCTCCTTGGCTGGTGGGGCGACCTGGGACGCCGCGCGTGAGCAGCCAGTACAGCACCCCCCGCCTCTACGAGATCGCCTTCGACATGAACCGCAAGGGCGAGGTGGACTTCCTCGTCCACTGCTTCCAGCACTACGCCCGAAACCCCGTCCGCACGATCCTCGACATCGCGTGTGGGACCGGCCCCCATCTCATCCGGCTGGTCGAACGGGGCTATACGCTGTCCGGGCTCGATCTGTCCTCGAAGAACATCGACTTCCTCCGCGAGCGGCTGTCCGCCAAGGGCGAGCGGGCGGACCTGATCGTCGGCGACATGACGACCTTCCGCCTGCGCCGCCCGATCGACGCCGCGATCTGCATGCAGGACTCCCAGGGCCACCTCCTCACCAACGAGCAGCTCATCGCCCACCTCCGGTGCGTCGCCCGTTCGCTACGCCGCGGAGGCGTCTACGTCTTCGACCGCTACGTGGCCTCCTCGTGGACGAACCCGGCGCGGAGCTGGTCGTGGTCGAGGCGTCGGGGGGGACTCATCGTTCGCGCGTCGTTCAGCGCGCTCCACGACGTCGACCCCGTGACCCAGGTCTTTCGCGAGCGCCTGACACTAGAGGCGATCGAGAACGGCACCCGTCGCGTCTACCGCCAGACCCATCGCTCGCGCATGGTCTTCCCCCAGGAATTGAGGACGCTGGTCGACCTCGCGGGCGGCTTCGAGTTCGTCCAGTGGTTCTTCGGGTTCAAGCCCCACCAGGTTCTGGAGCGCTCCAAGCACCCGCTGCTCATGGTGGTCGTCCTCCGAAAGCGATAACTCCTCGGTACGCGCCGGCGCCGGGCGGGCGCGGGCGGCACTGGGTCCCGCGACCACGGCCTCGGCAGGTCCGCTTTTCAGTGTTTGGAGTTCCCAATCCTTCGGGGCAGCGCTCGCTGTTCGGGTGGCAGGAACGGGTCGTCGGGACCCAGTGCCGCCCGCGCCCGCCCGGCGCCTGACTGTCCCAGCGATTTCGAGCGTAGCGCACTACGCCGATACCAATGTCCGGTAAGCTGCCGGTATGGGTGGGGCCGTGTTGAGGCTCAAGCGGGGGCGCGACCGGGCGCGTGTCCATCCCTGGATCTTCAAGGGAGATGTCGCAGATGTCGTCGACGTCGAGCCCGGGGCCGTCGTCACCGTCGTCGATTCCACCGGAGGGTTCGTAGGGCGCGGGGCGTACAATCCGCGGCCGGCGCTATGCTGCCGGATCCTAACGCGGCGGGACGAGGCGATCGATACGGGGTTCTGGAGGCGGCGGATCGGGGCCGCACTCGCGTATCGCGAGCGGGCGGTCACGGGGTTGACGGCGGCGCGCCTTGTTTGGAGCGAGGCGGATGGGTTGCCCGGCCTCGTCGTCGATCGCTACCGAGACGTGCTCGTGGCGCAGTGCCTGACGCTCGGCATGGCGCGGGCGCGCGCCGAGCTGGTGGCGGCACTACGGACGGCGCTCGGCGAGCTGCCGGTGTTCGCCGACGACGACGCCACCCCCGCCCGGCTCGAGGGGTTCGAGCCCTTGCGCGGGTGGCTCGACACTCCGGGACCGGCGAGCGTCGTGGTCGCGGAGACGGGCGCGGCGGGCGCGGTGCGCTTCGGCGTGACGTTCGGGGGCGGCCACAAGACCGGTCTCTATCTCGACCAGCGTGACAACCGGGTCCGCCTCGGCGCCCTGGCCCGCGGCCGCGACGTGCTCGACGCCTTCGGCTACACCGCGGGGTTCGCCTGTCACGCCCTCATCGGCGGCGCCCGCCGGGCGGTCTGCATCGAGTCGTCTCCGGAGGCTGTGGCAACGGCGCGCGAGAACCTGGTGCTCAACGCGGTGGCCGAACGGGGGGAGGTGCGCGCCGCCAACGCCTTCGACGAGCTGCGGCGCCTGGATCGGGCGCGGGAGCGCTTCGGTCTCGTGGCTCTCGACCCGCCGCCGTTCGCACGTGGCCGCGAGACGGTCGAGGCGGCGCGCCGAGGCTACAAGGAAATTAACCTCCGTGCGATGCGCCTGCTCGCGCCGGGGGGGATCCTGGCGACGTTCTCGTGCTCACACCACGTGTCCGTTCAGGACTTCGAGGAGATCTGTCGCGACGCCGCATGCGACGCCGGCGTCACTCTCCGGGTCCTCACGACGCTCACCCAGAGCGCCGACCACCCGATCCTGCTCTCAGTTCCCGAAACCCACTACCTCAAAGGCCTCCTCCTCGAACGCGTCGACTGACGCCCTGCTCGCGTGCGACGCTCGGGCGGTCCCCGCAGCGCCTTACCAACCGCGGGTCTCCCCGTGCCGGAGGATCCAGACACGATCCGGTCCGAACCCGAGACGGCGCGCCTCGGTTGCGAGCCGCTGCCCAGGCTCCTCGATCGGCTCTTCGGCGAGGTCAAAGGTCCCCCAGTGGATGGGGACGAAGACCCGGCCGCGGACGTCGGCAAAGGCTGCGAGCGCCTCCTCCGGTGACGTGTGGCTCGCCTTCATGATCACGTCGGGGACGTAGGCGCCGATCGGGATGGCCGCGAGGTCGAAAGGGCCCAGCCGCGCGCCGATCTCCTTGAGCCCGTCGTAATACGCGGTATCGCCGGCAAAGTAGAGGCGTCGATCGCTCCCGGCGATGACCCACCCGCCCCACAGGCGGCGATTGCGATCCCAGAGCGTGCGGCCCGAGAAGTGCTGGGCCGGGACGCACGTGATCGTCAGCCCGCGGAGAGTCCGCTGGTCCCACCAGTCCAGCTCATCGACGTCGGTGGCTCCGACGTCGGTCAACCACGCCTTGAGCCCCAGAGGCACGAGGAAGCGCGGGTGGTGCGTCTCGGCCAGGCGCTTCACGGTCTCCCGGTCGAGGTGGTCGTAGTGGTCGTGCGAGATGACGACGATGTGGATCGGCGGCAGGTCCTCGAAGCGGAGCCCGAGTGGCGTCACACGCCGGGGACCGCCGAACGCGACGGGACTCGACCGCGCGGACCACTGCGGGTCGGTGAGGACGTTGACGCCGTCGACCTGGACCAGGAGGGTCGAGTGCCCGACCCACGTGACCGTCGCCCCGCCTCGGTTTTCGCGGAGCGCACGGCCGTCGTTCGCGACGATGGGGAGGTTCGCGGTCTTGGGGCTGAACGTCGTCGAGAAGATCCGCGCGATGAAGAATCGGGTGCGCACCCATCGGCCCGCCGGCGCAGAGGCGGGGTTGACGTTGGCGAAGCCGCCGACACGGTGGTGCGGCGGCGCATCCGGCTTCGGTCCGCCGACGGAGGAACAGCCGGCGGCAAGCGTCGCCGCCAGCAGCAGGGCCACGCCCCGGGAGAGGACCAACGGCGCCCGCCGCGCCGTCAACGCGTGGGCAGCACCGTGTGCGCCGTCTTGAGCGCGGCGTCGATCGTCGAGCGCGCGGCCGGCGAGAGATCCCCGAGCCCACTCGCCACCCCTACGAGGAGCTCGATCTCAGCGAGCTGCCGCGCCACGTCCGCGGACCGGCCGGCCATCGCTTGCCGCGCCGCCTCGAGCACGGCGTCCTCGAGCCGGGCCCCTGTCGATGCTCGCGCCTCGGTGGACATGGAGCGCACGACGCGAAACACGTCCGTCGCCAGCCGGCTCCAGACGTCGCGCGGTGCCGGCGCGGGATCCTCGAGGAAGGGCGTGCGCGCGGAATGGACGACCGCCGCGCTGACCGCCTGGGCGAGGTGCTCGAAATCGAAGGGCTTGGCGACGTAGTCGAACGCGCCGACGGTGAGGGTCTCGCGCGCCAGCTCGAGGTCCTCGTTGGCCGTCACCATGATGACCGCCACGTCGGCGTCGACCTCGCGCAGGCGCTTGAGGACTTGCAGGCCGTCCATGCCGGGCATCCGCATGTCGAGGAGAACGACGTCCGGGCGCTGGTGGGTGAAGGCGGCCGCCGCCTCGTGCCCGTCGGCGGCCGTGCTCACCGCGTACCCCTGCGTCTCGAAGTACTCCGTGAGGACCTCGCGCACCGAAAGCTCGTCGTCGACGATGAGCATCCGGCCGAGACGCGTCATCCGGAGACGCTCCGGCTCAGGGACGCGGGAGGGAAAGCCATGCGGTGATTCTAGCAAATTCGCCGCGGCGCCATGGGGCGGCGGCAAGCGCGCCTCAGGCGAGTAGCTCGTCCGAATCCTATCTCGCGCGTGCGACGACGTCGTAGGCGAGCTTGAGCGCCTCGTCCAGGCGCGCGGGGTCCTTGGCGCCGGCCTGGGCGAGGTCGGGCCGGCCCCCGCCGCTGCCCCCGGCTGCCTTCGCGATCTCCTGGATCAGCTTGCCGGCGTGGATGCGCTTCGTGAGGTCCCTGGTGACCGCCGCCACGAGGTTCACCTTACCGTCCGCGACGCTGCCGACGCACACCACGCCCGAGCCGATGCGGTCCCGCAGCTGGTCGGCGACGGCCCGCAGCCCCTCGCCGTCGAGCCCGTCGATGCGCCCGGCGATGACGGCGACGTCGTTAACCTGACGGGCCGACGCGACGAGGTCGTCCGCCTTCGCGGCGGCGAGCTGGCCCTGGAGCTTGGCCAACTCCTTCTCCAGCACCCGTTGCTCGTCGAGGAGCTTCCTGAGGCGTTGGGGAACGTCCCCGGGCGAGATCTTGAGGATCTCGGCCGCCTCGCGTAACAGGCGTTCGCGCCGGACAACCGCCTCCACCGCCGCCGTGCCCGCCAGCGCCTCGATCCGCCGCACCCCGGAGGCGACGGAGCCTTCCGTCTCGATCTTGAAGAGTCCCAGCTGACCCGTCTGGTCCAGATGCGTGCCGCCGCACAGCTCCGTCGAGAAGTCGCCGATCTTGATGACGCGCACGCGGTCGCCGTACTTCTCGCCGAACAGCGCCATCGCCCCCGTCTGGAGCGCCTCGTCGAGATTCATCTCGAACCGGTTGACTGCGACGTTGACCTGGACCTGGTCGTTGACCAGTTCCTCGATCTGCTCAACCTCGCGGTCCTTCACGGAGCCGCCGTGGGAGAAGTCGAAACGCAGGCGGTCGGGCGCCACCAGCGAGCCCGCCTGCGTGACGTGCGTACCCAGCACCCGGCGCAGCGCCGCGTGCAGGAGGTGCGTCCCCGTGTGATGCCGGCGGATGCCCTGCCGCCGCGGCGACTCCACGGTGACGGCGACGTCCTCGCCCTCCCGGAACCCGCCAGTACGCACGCGCACACGATGCACGATGAGCTTCGACCCGCGGTAGTACGTGTCGAGGATCTCGCCGCGGCCCTCGCGGCCGACGAGCGTCCCGGTGTCGCCGACCTGCCCGCCGGACTCGGCGTAGGCTGCGGTGCGGTCGAGGATCACCTCGACCTCAGCGCCCGCGGTTGCCTCGCGGTGACGAACCATACCGTCGGCTACCAGCGCAAGGATCCTCGCGGGGCTTGTGAGTGACTGGTATCCGACAAATTCAGTCTCGGGCAGCCCGACGAATGGATCTGGCACAAACCCTACGGTCCCCAAACCGAGACGTCCGACCGCTCCAAGATCACGTCCAAAACTTGCCCCCGCGCGGGCGCGCTCTCGCTGGGCGTCCATCGCGCTCCGCCACGACGCCTCAGTCTCGGCAGTGACGAACCACCCATCGTCGGCGAGGATTTCTTCAGCAAGATCACGCGGGAATCCGTACGTGTCGTACAAGGCGAAGAGGAAGTTTCCGTCCATGGGGCGCCCAACTCCATGCCCCTCACTTTCGAGGTAGTCATGAATCCGGCGCATGCCGCTGTCGAGCGTCTCTGCGAAGCGTTCCTCCTCCCCGAGAATGCTGTCCCGGACGCGCGCCTGCTCCCGGACGATCTCCGGGTACGCCCCGCCCATCACCGCGACGACCCACTCGACGCTCCGGTAGAGGAAGGGCTCGGTGAGACCGAGCCGGCGGCCGTGGCGCATGGCCCGTCGCATGATCCGGCGCAGGACGTACCCTCGCCACTCGTTCGAGGGCGTCACACCGTCCGCGATGAGGAACGCCGTCGCGCGCGCGTGGTCGGCGACGACCCGCATCGAGACGTCGTCCTCGCCCTGGCGCCCGTACGGCTTGCCGGCGAGGCTCGAGATCCGCTGGATGAGGGGCGCGAGCAGGTCCGTGTCGAAGTTCGACTCCTTGCCCTGCATGACCGCCGCGACCCGCTCGAGGCCCATGCCCGTGTCGATTGAGGGGCGCGGCAGCGGCGTCATCGTGCCGCTCGCGTCCCGATTGAACTGCATGAACACGAGGTTCCAGATCTCGAGCCAGCGGTCGCACTCGCAGGCCGGCCCGAGACACGGTCGCCCCGCCTCTACCGCGGCGCAGGGCAGGTGGTCGCCCTGGTGGAAATGGATCTCGGAGCAGGGGCCGCAGGGGCCGGTGTCGCCCATGGCCCAGAAGTTGTCCTTCTCTCCCAGGCGCAGGATCCGGTCCTCGGCGAAGCCGGCGACCTTCTTCCACAGCCCGAAGGCGTCGTCGTCGTCGGTAAAAACCGTGGCCATCAGCCGCGACCGGTCGATCGCGAGGTCGCGGGTGAGGAACTGCCACGCGAAGGCGATGGCGTCCGCCTTGAAGTAGTCGCCGAACGAGAAGTTCCCGAGCATCTCGAAGAACGTGTGGTGGCGCGCCGTGCGCCCGACGTTCTCGAGGTCGTTGTGCTTGCCGCCCGCCCGCACGCACTTCTGCGCGGTGGTTGCGCGGACGTAGTGACGGCGCTCCTCGCCCAGGAACACGCCCTTGAACTGCACCATGCCCGCGTTGGTGAACAGCAGGGTGGGATCGTCGCCGGGCACGAGCGACGACGACCGGACGCGGGTGTGGCCCTGCGCCTCAAAGTACCGAAGGAAGGCATCGCGGATCTCGTCACCGGTCATCGGCGCCCATTTTATGCCACGCGCGACCCGCGGGCCACCGGAGGCCGATGACAAAGCGCGATCTGCGTCGCGGGCGCGGGCGCTCGTCGCGCCGCCGCGACCCTGCGTCTCTAGGAGCGTGTCCGGATGTCGAGGACCGCCCCGGCTTCGCCGGGGCGTTCTGAGCGTTGGGGGGTATGGGGGCCATCTCGGGGCCCCCATTTCAATAATCGGGTTTGGGGGGCCATGTCGGGGCCCCCCATGTCTCTAGAGCCGACCTCGGGGCGGGATGTTCGTGTAGATGACCACGCCGTCCGGCGCGGCCGTGCGGTACATTTCCTGTGGCTCCTTCGGCGGTGGAGCTGGCGACGCCGCGGCGCCGAGCAGCCCGAGCACCCGCGTGA
>JBGPYK010000374.1:0-3626 GCA_041493245.1 Methylomirabilia bacterium
CCGATTCGTAATCGTCCGTCTCCACCATCGTGCGCAGCGACTGGATCTCGTCCTCGGTCAGCGGCGCCGCCCCCGCGTGGACCATTTTGACGCCGTTGTACTCGACGGGGTTGTGGCTGCCCGTGATGTTGGCGCCGCCGTCCAGGCGCCAGTGCGCGGCGGCGAAGTAGAGGATCGGCGTGGTCACCACGCCGATGTCGACCACGTCGACGCCGGTCGCCCGCACGCCCTCGACGAAGCCGGCCTTCAGCTCGGCGGAGGACAGGCGGTTGTCTTGCCCGACCGCGACGCGGCGTCCACCGCGGCGGCGCACGAGCGTCGCGTAGGCCCGGCCCACCTGCCGGAAGGCGTCGCCGTTGATGTCGGCGCCGACGCGCCCGCGGACGTCGTAGGCGCGGAAGATGTGCGGGTTCAGCATCGTCTCGTCCTCGCTCCTGCAGGCTGCTGAAAAAGGCCCATCTGCGTGGTCGTCGGAGGTGAGGCCGTCCGACGGCCGAGCCGACCCTTCAGAGGCTCGACAATTGGCGCCCTTGGCCGCACGCTCAACGTACAGGAGTACGCCTCGCGTGCGGCCGGCGGGCGCCGCCTCGCATCTGGACCTTTTTGAGCAGCCTGCGAGTTTTTCTGCATCCTGCTAGGATATCTCGGCCGCGGGCGCTCGAACGCGGTCTCGATCCGGAGCGTAGCACGAACCAGAAAGGACGCCCTGGCACCGAGATGCCCAAAGACATCGTTCTCGTTCATGGGATGAGCCACGGCGCGTGGTGCTGGGAGCTGCTCGAGCCTCGGCTCCGGCGCGCGGGCCACCGGGTCCTGGCCGTCGATCTCCCCGGTCACGGGCGCCGCGCCCACGAGCGCGCCCGCGCGTCGGTGACGGGCTACGCGCAGGCCGTGGCCGACGCGATGATGCTCGCGGGCGTGCACGACGCCATCGTGGTGGGCCACTCGATGGCGGGGGTCGTCATCCCCAAGGTCGCCGAGCTGGTCCCGGCCCGCGTCGTCCACCTCGTCTTCCTCGCCGCCATCGTGCTGCCGGACGGCGGCAGCAATCTGGCCGTGCAGTTCCCGCTGCCGGTGCGCGAGCTTTTCACCGGCCACGCGCGGTCCGGCGGCGGCGTCGTCCAGTACTCGGCGACGCTGGAATGGTCACGGTGGATGAGCGACTTGCCGCCCGGCGACGACCGGGTGGTGCAGTCCCTGGTTCGGCTCACGCCCCAGCCGCTGCGCCCGTGGACCGAACGCGTCGACCTCGGCCGCTTTCGTGCCATGCGGGTGCCGCGGACGTACATCCGGTGCTTGCGGGACAAGGCGGTCCTGCCCGCCAAGGCCGCGGAGTACGCGGCGCGGCTCGGGGTGCCCCCGATCGACCTCGACACCGCCCACAACCCCATGCTGTCCAACCCCGAAGCCCTCGCCAAGATCCTGGAGGCGCTATGAACGGCACCAGATCCCATCTATCTCGGGCCACCCACCTCGGTTCCGGGCGCGCGCTAAGATATATAATCCGATATATCAACGGTGCCGGGCCCCACCTGTCTCAGGCCACCCACGCCGGTTGCGGGCAAACCCTCCGATGAATACCCCCGACGCGGAGCTGCGAGAGCGGACGAAGCGGACGGCCGAGAAGCTCTTCCACTCGCTCAAGGGTGGAACCGGGTTCGAGACGTGGAAGAAGTTCGACAAGCAGCTTGCCCGCGAGCTGTCGATGTTCTTCACCGGTAAACTCTACAGCCGCGAAATCATCTCGCAGGCGCAGCGCGAGCTGTGCGCGGTGGCCTCGCTGACCGTGCTGTATCGTCCGCGGGAGCTGCACGCCCACGTCCACGCCGCGCTGAACGTCGGCGCCACCCGCCAGCAAGTCGCCGAGGTCATCTTCCAGCAGGTGACCTATGGCGGGATGCCGGTGGTCGTGGAGGCCCTCGACGTGCTGCGACACGTATTGACGGAACGGGGTGAGTGGGAAGAGTAGCGTCCGCGCGGTGTGGTTGCCGTCATGAGCTTCCGGCGCGCGCTGTCAGAACTCCCGGCCCGCTTCGGCCGGAACCATGTCCGCGTCCTCTGTTATCACGACGTGCCCGACCGGGCCTGGTTCCACGGGCACATGCGCGCGCTGGTCGACCGCGGGTACACGGTCCTGTCGCTCGAGCGGTTCACGGCGTGGCTTCACGGAACGGCGGAGGTGGTGCCGCCCGCGGTGCTGATCACCTTCGACGGCGGTTACCGTGACCAGCATGACAACGCGGTGCCCGTCCTTCACGCGTGCCGCTTTCCGGCGGTCTTCTTTCCGATCACGCAGGCCCTCGAGGAGGAGGCCGGGAGCGGAGAGCAGGACGCCGAATCGCTTGGGCGGCGCGACCTGGCGGAGCTCGTCGACGCGGGACACGCCGTGGGCAGCCACACGCACACCCATCCTGATCTTACCGTTCTCTCCCCGGCGGAGGTGTCCAACGAGATCGCCACGTCGAAGAGAACCCTCGAGGACCTCCTGGGGCGACCAGTCACCGCGTTCTGCTATCCCTACGGCGACCACAACGTCGCGGTGCGGGAGCTGGTGCGTGCAGCGGGATTCGAGACCGCGTTCACCGTCGACTTGGGCGGCGTGCTGCAGGGGGACGACGCGTATGCGCTCAAGCGCCTCTGCGTCCTCGGCCGCCCCGGCCCGGCCGAATTCGGGGCCCTTCTGTCGGGCCGCTTTCCCGTCCCCGGCACCGTTCTCCTCTACTGGAAGCTGCGGCTGCGGCTGGCCGCTCGCGGGTCGAGGCCGCACGACGAGGTTCAAGAGGGCACGGAGATGCGATGAGGAGTCCGGCACGGTGATCGCGCGCCGAGGGGACGCAGCGGCGTGATATCTTGCGCGTCCGTGTTCAAGACGGTGCGCGAGGAGCGCGGCGGGTGGGAAGCGTAGCGCCGGCGGCGCTCGATCGGGCGCTGGCCGCCGCCGTCGAGGCGGCGCGCGCGGCGGGGACGATCGCGCTGGGGTACTACCACGGGGGGTTCGAGGTCACCATCAAGCCGGACCTGACGCCGGTGACCCAGGCCGACCGGGAAGCCGAGCAGGCCATCGTGGCGATCTTGAGATCCGCGTTTCCGGAGATCGGCGTCCTCGGCGAGGAGTTCGGCGCGCAGGGCGCGAGCGAGCGCCGCTGGATCATCGACCCCATCGACGGGACCAAGAACTTCGTTCGTCACATTCCCGTGTGGGCGACGCTCATCGGGCTGGAAGACGACGGCGAGGTCGTCGCCGGCGTCATCCACAACCCGGTGACCGGCGAGCTGTACACGGCGCGGCGGGGCGGTGGCGCCTATCTCAACGGCGCCCCGATCCGCGTCTCCGACGTCGGCGATCTGGGCGCCGCCTTCCTGATCCACGCGGGGCTCAACATCCTGCGCACGGGTGGCTACTGGGACGGCTTCCTCCGTCTCGTCGACGCCACCGACCGCCAGCGCGGCTTCGGCGACTATCTCGGCTATGGGCTGGTCGCCGAAGGCAAGGCGGAGATCTACGCGGAGGCGGGCCTCAAGCCCTGGGACCTGGCACCGTGCAAGATCATCGTGGAGGAGGCGGGCGGGCGCTTCACGGACTTCGACGGGCGCCCCACCATCTACACCGGCACCGCGCTCTCCAC
>JBGPYK010000552.1:0-2449 GCA_041493245.1 Methylomirabilia bacterium
GGCGATCCTCGAGGAGGACGTCGCGGCCAACCGCGCCCTGGGCGATCACGGGGCGACGCTGGTGGGGCCGGGCGCCCGGATCCTCACGCACTGCAACGCGGGCGCGCTCGCGACTGCTGGTTATGGCACCGCGCTGGGCGTTATCCGCTCGGCGCACGCCCAGGGGAAGGTCGCCCTCGTGTGGGTGGACGAGACGCGGCCGGTGATGCAAGGGTCGCGGCTCACGGCGTGGGAGTGCGACCGCGAAGGTATCCCCCATCGTCTCATCGCCGACGTCGCGGCAGCCTGGGTGATGGCGCGCGGCGAGGTCGACCTCGTCGTGACCGGCGCCGACCGCATCGCCACCAACGGCGACACGGCGAACAAGATCGGGACTTACGGCGTGGCCGTCCTCGCTCGCCACCACGGCGTGCCCTTCTACGTCGCCGCGCCGTGGTCGACGATCGATCCTGCGCTGTCCTCCGGCGCCCAGATTCCCATCGAGGAGCGCGACGGGGAGGAAGTGCGTCGCGTCGGCGCCCAGCAGACGGCGCCGTCGCGCTCGCCGGTGTTCAACCCGGCGTTCGACGTCACGCCCGCGGCGCTGATCACCGCCATCATCACCGAGCGCGGGATCTTCCGTCCGCCCTATTCGTTCAACGTCGGGGGGAGCGACCGCCGGATCGATCGCCCGAAGGGGGCAACGCCCCCCTCGCGCTCCCCGGGCCCGACACCCCCCACCGGTTGACGCTTCTGGCGCGTCGGTTCCACGACGCGACCGCGCACTCGCCCCACTCTGTGCGGACCAGCGGCCACACCCTCGAGTGGGACATCAAGCCGTTTCCGTTCAAGGTCTACACGGATCTCGCGCCGCTCGCGCTGCCGCGGGCGTTCGACCCCGTCGCCGCCGACACGCTGGCCGCGCTCGACCCGGCGCGCCGTCCGTCCGCGCGGCCCCTCGACCTCGAGCATCTGGCGGCGCTCCTGTATTTCACGGCCGGGGTCACGAGGAAGAAGACGTATCCCGGAGGCGGGGAGGTCCTGTTTCGGGCCGCGGCCTCCACGGGCGCCTTGTACCAGACCGAGGTCTACGTCGCGGCCGGTGACGTCGGGGGCCTCGAGACCGGCCTCTACCACTTCAGCCCTGGAGACTTCGCGCTGCGACGGCTGCGCGTGGGCGACGTGCGCGCGGCCCTCGCCGAGGCCGCCGCGGACGAGACACTGGCCCGGCGCGCCGCCGTCGTCATCCTGTCGGCGATCTACTGGCGCAACACCTGGAAGTACCAGGCGCGCGGGTATCGCCACCTCTTCTGGGATTCGGGGACGATGCTGGCAAACCTTCTTGCTGCGGGCGACGCGCTCGGCGCGGCGCCCCGGCTCGTCACCGGGTTCGTGGACGCCGCAGTCAACCGGCTCCTCGGCCTCGACATCGACCGCGAGGCGGCCCTCGAGCTGGTCGGGCTAGGGGAGGGCGCGCCGGGGTCGCCGCTCGACGATCTTCCCGAGATCAACCACGAGGTCCTGCCGCTTTCGTCCGAAGAGGTCGATTATCCCGAGCTGCGCGCGATGCATCAGGCCTCGCGGCTCGCCAGCCCCGCGGAGGTTGCGGCGTGGCGCGCGCGTCCCGCGCCCGCGGCGCGGGAGCCGCGGGGGACGCTGACGCCGCTGCCGCCGCCCCGGGCCGAGGCCGGCCGCGGGCTCGGCGAGACGATCCAGCGCCGGGGTTCCTCGCGCCAGTTCTCTCACGCGCCGATCTCCGCCCTCGAGCTGTCGACGGTCCTCTGGTGGGCCACGCGGCCGATCGCGTGCGACGTCTCCGGGGGCCTCGTCGATCTCTACCTCGTGCTGAACGCCGTGGACGGGCTGCCCGCCGGCGCTGTGCGCTACTGGCCGGAGCCTCACGCGCTCGAGTTCCTGTCCGAAGGTGAGTACCGCTCGAGGTCGGGCTACCTGTGTCTCGAGCAGGCGCTGGGGGCGGACGCCGCCGCCGTGATTTATTTCCTGTCGCCGCTCGACGCCGTCCTCGCGGCGTACGGCGACCGCGGCTATCGGCTCGTCAACCTCGAGGCGGGACTGATCGGCGGCCGCGCCTATCTCACGGCCTACGGCCAGGGCTTCGGGGCCTCGGGCCTGACCTTCTACGACGCGGACGTCGTGAGGTTCTTCTCGCCTTCCGCTCGCGGTCACGACGCCATCTTCGTCACCGCATTGGGGCGCGCCGCAGGCTCGCGCGCTGCAGCCATCGAAGCGAGCGGCTTGCAGGTCACGCCGCGAACCCGATAACATCAATAGCAGGGTGGGGGAAAACCCGCAGGCTGCTCAAAAAGGTCCAGATGCGAGGCGGCGCCCGCCGGCCGCACGCGAGGCGTACTCCCTGTACGTTGAGCGTGCGGCCAAGGGCGCCAACGAAGCAGATGGGCCTTTTTCAGCAGGCTGCAAGGAGGGGGCTCGATGAAGAAGTACCAGTTGA
>JBGPYK010000210.1:0-5083 GCA_041493245.1 Methylomirabilia bacterium
CCGTCTTTTCCGTTCATGAACTCGAGAATGAGGTCGTGGTTTCCGTCGGGGGCGGCGGCGGGATCGGGGCGTCGCGTGCCGAGGATCTTCTTGCCGTCCCGGTTGAAGATGCGCAGCTCCATCCCGCCCGCCTCGGCCAGCCGTGCGAGCATGGGCACCTCGCGACGGCAATCGGACGACCAATCCTCGGAGATCACGAGGATCTTCGCGGGCCCGTTGGGCTGCGCGACGAGCCACGTGATGGCGGCCGTCTGGTGCTCGGCGAGGCGCGCGCTGGCGTAGCGCTCGCGCAGCACGGCGCTGTTGTCCTTGCGTGGGCCGGCGAGGGATCCCCCGTCGGGGCGATAGCCGCCGCCGAAGGCCTCGCGGGCGAGATTCTCGGGACTGCCGGCGTACCTGACGTACTCGTCGAAGGTCATGCCCTTGGCGAACCGCTCCGGGGTGACGACGCTCTTGGCCACGTTCTCCTCCTTTGCGCTCCGGTCACGCCTCGCCGACCTCTCACCACGATCCTCGTGGCGGCGGGCCGCGCGCTCGCTGCCGCAGTGTAGCTCGTTGGCGCCAGGCCGTCGCGTCACTCGTCGGTTGTGGCTTGACCTCGGCCCGGCGGGTGTGAAACGCTCGGGGCGCTTCGGCCCGAAAACAGCTCGGGAAGGATCGTCATGACCGACCGCGAGACCATCCGGCACCTCTGGACGCACAAGACGCAGGACCACCCCTGGTTGTCCGACGAGGAGCTGGTCATCGACCACGCCGAGGGCGTCTGGGTCTGGACGCAGCGGGGCCAGAAGCTGATGGATGCCTTCGCCGGGCTCGCCGTCGTGAACGTCGGGCACGGCCGGCGGGAGATCGCCGAGGCGATCGCGGAGCAGACCGTGCGCCTCGCCTACTATCCGACCACGCGCCAGTTCTCGAATCGGCCGGCCGCCGAGCTGGCGGCCAAGCTGGCCGCCCTGGCGCCCGGTGACCTCACGTACACGATGTTCGCGGTGAGCGGCTCGGAGGCCAACGAGCGGTCGATGCAGATCGCCCGGCAGTACTGGTTGGCGCGGGGCCGTGCCGGCAAGTACAAGGTCGTCTCGCTCGAAGGCGGCTATCACGGCGCGACCGCGGGGACCCTCGCCGTGTGCGGCCTGCCGCGCCTGGCCCAGCCGTACGCCCCGCTCTACGTGCCCGGGTTCGCCAAGGTCGCGCCGCCGCATCCGTTCCGCGACCGGGGGACGGGCACCGACGCGGCGCTCGTCGAGCGTCGCGCCGGCGAGCTGCGTGCGGCGATCCTTCGCGAGGGACCGGAGACGGTCTCCGCGGTGATCCTGGAGCCGATCCTGTCCTCCGGCGGCTTTATCATCCCGCCGCTGGGCTGGCTCCGTGCGGTCCGGTCGGTCTGCGACGAGCTGGAGGTCCTGATGATCGCCGACGAGGTGATCACAGGCTTCGGACGCACAGGCCGGTGGTTCGCGTGCGAGCACGAGGACGTCGTCCCCGATCTGATGTCGGTGGCCAAGGGGATCACCTCCGGGTACGTGCCGCTTTCCGCCAGCATCGCGCGCCCGCACCTCGCGGAGGCCTTCCCCGACGGCCGCACCGAGGAAAACGTCCATCCCAACACCTACGCTGCCCACCCCGTGGCCTGTGCCGCCGCGCTCGCCAATCTCAAGATCATGGAGCAGGATGGGCTCGTCGCGAACGCCGAGACGATGGGCCGGCGGCTCCTCGAGGGGCTCGAGCGCGCGGTCGGGGGGAGCCCGATCGTGGGCGAGGTCCGCGGGCGGGGGCTCCTGGTCTGTGTCGATCTCGTCGAGCCGGATGGATCCGGTCGTGCGCTCGACGCCACCCACGTCGCGGAGCTGGATCGCCTGGCCTGGGACCGCGGCGCCATCGTCTACGCGCGAGGCACCGTGCTCCGACTGGCGCCGCCGCTCTGCATCACCGCGGCCGAAGTCGATCAGCTCGTCGCCATCGTCGCCGACAGCGTCGCCGAGCTGAAGAGCAAGCTCACAGCCTGATCCGCCGCGGGTGTGTTGCTTTTCGCCCACGTAGGGCGGGGGCTTGTCCCCCGCCGGGGTTCTCTCTGGCATGGGCCCGTCAATAGGCTCGCGGGCGACCGGCGGGGGACAAGCCCCCGCCCTACGACGCCCTTCGATACGTTAACGCCGATGTGCTGGCGCCGTCATACCGGGGGACGACGGCGATGCCAGTCGGTGGCCTGCTCGTAGGCGTGGCCCGCGCGGAGCACTGTCGCTTCGTCGAATGGCCGTCCGGCGAGCTGGAGAGACAAGGGGAGCCCGACGCTCGCGAAGCCGCAGGGCAGCGCGAGCGCCGGCAGGCCGCCCAGGTTGAAGGGAGGCGTGTTGCTGCGCGGGAAGCCGAGCGAGGTGTCCCACATCGTGGCGAACGTCGGCGCCGGCTTCGGTGACGTCGGCGTCGCGAGCAGATCGACGGTGCGCAGCACGTCGAGCATCTCGTTGCGCAGGCGTTCGCGCAGCCGCATGGCCTGCACGTACTCCGCTCCCGTGTAGAGCGCGCCGGACAGCAGGCGCTCGCGCAGCAGTTCGCCGTATATCTCCGGCCGCTCGCGCAGATCCCGCTCGTGGTAGGCGAACGCCTCCGACGCCATGATGACCATGAACGAGGGCGCGTCCCAGATGCTCGGGATCGTGACGTCGCGGACGTCGGCGCCGAGGCCGCGGAACGCCGTCATCGCGTCCTCGAACGCGCTCACGACCTCGGCGTCCGCGCCGTCGAAGAAGAAGTCGCGGGGCACGCCGATCCGCAGGCCCCGGATCGATCGACCTAGCGTGCCAACATAGTCGGCGACCGGCGCGCGGCTCGACGCGGGGTCGAGGGGATCGTGGCCGGCGAGCGCTTGCAGCAGATACGCGCAGTCCTCGACCGAGCGCGCCATCGGCCCCGTGTGGTCGAGGGTCCACGACAGCGTCACCACGCCGGCCCGGCTGCAACGCCCATACGTCGGTTTGAGGCCAGCGATTCCGGAAAAGGATGCCGGCCCACGGATCGACCCGCCCGTGTCGGATCCGAGCGCGCCGACGCAGAGCCCCGCGGCGAGGGCCGCGCCGGAGCCGCTCGAGGAGCCCCCGGGAATGTGGTCGAGGTTCCACGGATTGCGGGCGGGCTTGAAACGGTGGCCAGGGGACTGGATGCCCCACGCGAACTCATGGGTGATGAGCTTGCCGAGCATCACGCAGCCGGCGTCTTGCAATCGCGTGACACAGGTCGCGTCGCCGTCCGGCGTCCAGTGCTCCAGGAGGGCCGAGCCGGCGGTGGTCGTGATGCCGCGTGTAGAGTAGAGGTCCTTGTAACCCACGGGAATGCCGAGCAGCGGGTGGGCGTCGCCGCGAAGCACCGCGGCCTCGGCCGCCTTCGCGTCGGCGCGCGCGCGCTCGGCGGTGACGGTGACGAACGCGTCGAGCGTCGGGTTGAGGCGGGCGATGCGCCCGAGGAGGGCGTCCGTCAGCTCGACGGGTGAGACCTCGCGTGCCCGGAACCTGCGGCCGAGCTCGCGAATGCCGGCGTAGACGAGATCATCGCCGGTCATCGTCGCCTCTGGGCGCCGCGTCGAACGTCGCCGCGGGCTCGATGGCGCGCACCGCGCGCGAATCCATCCGGCGCAACGGCGCGAGCGCGTCGTTCAGCAGTCGGCGCACTATCTCGAGCCGGTCCTCACGCACCGCGAGGCCGGCGACCTGCGCCCGCTTCCTCACCTCGTCCACCGTGATCTCCTCACTCATCAATCTCCTCCTTCGTTCAATCGCGCGAAGCCGTCCCCTAGGTCGGCGATGAGGTCCTCGACGGCCTCGAGCCCGACGTGAAACCGCAGCAGGATGCCCGGCTCCGTCCAGGGACGCACGGTCCGCTCGGGGGCGGGAAGCGCCACGAGACTCTCGAACCCGCCGAAGCTCGATCCGATCTTGAACAGCCGGAACCCGTCGACCATCCGAGCCACGGTCTCCAGCGAGGCGGTGCGAAGCAGGACGCCAAAGAGGCTGGAGGACCCGAGGAAGTCGCGCTTCCACACGGCGTGACCGGGATGGCCCGGCAGCGCGGGGTGGAGCACGCGCGCGACTTCGGGCCGGTCGCTGAGCCAGCGGGCGACCGCGAGCGCGGAGGCTTCGAGCTGTCGCAGACGCACGGCCAGCGTCCGGAGTCCCCGGAGCGTCTCATAGCAGACGTCGGGACTGACGCAGTCGCCGAAGACGGTGACGCCGTCCTTGACGGCGCGGAACTGCGCTTCGGTGCGCACGGTGATCGCGCCCACGAGCAGATCGGAGTGGCCCGCCAGGTACTTGGTCCCGGCCTGCACCTCGATGTCGACGCCGTGCTCGAAGGCGCGGAAGCGCAGCGGCGTCGCCCACGTGTTGTCGAGGACGACGAGCGCGCCGGCCGCGTGCGCCGCGGCGGCGATGGCCGGGACGTCCTGCACCTCGAACGTGGCCGTGCCCGGCGATTCCGTGTAGACGATCCGCGTGCGGTCGCGGATCAGGCCGGCGATGCCGCCACCGATCAGGGGGTCGTAGAACTCCACGTCGACCCCGAAGCGCCCGAGCACGGAGGTGGCGAAGAGGCGCGCCGGACCATAGACCGAGTCGGCGAGCAGCACGTGGTCACCGGCGGTGAGAAACGAGGTCAGGGCGTGCGTGATCGCGGCCAGTCCCGACGAGACGACCACGCTCCGATGACCACCGGACAGATCAGCGACGGCCTCGGCCAGGGCGAGCGTCGTCGGCGTGCCCTGCATTCCATACGAAAAGCTCGTGTACTTCCGCTCCCTGCGGGCCGAGTACGCCTGGAGTGACGGATAGATGATGGTCGAGGCTCGATATACGGGCGGATTGACCGCACCCGAATCGCGCAGGGGATCGCGCGCGACGTGCACGAGACGCGTCTCTGGCTGCATGCGCTGTCCTCCTGGCTCCGCGACCGTGGCGAGCGAGCGCGAGTGTAGCACGCGGCGGGACGGGAACCTGGAGCGGCGCATCCGCGTCCTGACCTGCTATCATCCCGGCATGGCAGACCGAAGATACCGTCAGCAGGGTTACCGAAACCAGGGCGGGGAGTCGCGCGA
>JBGPYK010000494.1:0-2838 GCA_041493245.1 Methylomirabilia bacterium
AACCTCGCCAACGCCACGCGGGTGTGCGACCGGCTCTACGCCATCGACCGCGGCGAGATCATCTTCCACGGAGGGCCGCAGCAGGCTCTGGACAACCCGGAAGTCATGAAGACCATCCGAGGCTAGCAGGCTGATGAAAAAGAGCCATCTGCGTCGTTGGCTCGTCGTTCGCTCCCTGCGGCGTAGGCGGCCTACGCCTCGGTCGCGAACTCCTCGCCGCCTAGCATCTGGCCCTTTTTGATCAGCCTGTGGCGTTTTTCAGCAACCTGCGAGCCGCCAGGCGGCCCAGAGTCACCACGACCATCGTCCGCCCGATCCTAAGGAGACGGCCTATGAAGAAGCTCGTATGGCTCGCTACGCCCGTTGCGCTCGTGCTCCTTACCACCGTGGTCTGGGCCGATCCCCTGCCGCGCGCCAAGCCCGAGCAGGTGGGATTGTCCTCGGAGCGCCTGGACCGCATCACCCGGGTGCTCCGGAACGAGATCGAGAAGGGCCGGTTCCCGGGCGCCGTCGCCCTCGTGGCGCGCAAGGGGAAGATCGCGTACTTCGAGAGCCTCGGCGCGCGCGACCCCGCGACGGGGGCGCCGATGACGAAGGACGCCATCTTCCGGATCTATTCGATGACGAAGCCCTTCACCTCGGTGGCGGTCATGATGCTGCAGGAGGAGGGGAGGCTCGTCCTCACCGACCCGATCTCGAAGCTCATGCCGCAGCTCGCGAAGCTCCAGGTGGCGGTCGAGCGCACGGACGAGACCACGGGACGGCACGTGTTCGACCTGGTGCCGGCCCAGCGCGAGATCACCATCCAGGACCTGTTGCGCCACACCTCCGGCTTCGCGTACGGCTCGCGGACGCGGAACGCGCGCGTGAAGGAGGCCTACGCCAGCGCGGGCGTGGACGCCCGCGACCTGACGAACGCCGAGCTGGTCGAGCGGCTCGCGAAGGTCCCACTCGCGCACCAGCCGGGGACCGCGTGGGAGTACAGCCGCTCCACCGACGTCCTCGGGCGGCTCGTCGAGGTCATCGCCGGCGTGCCGCTCGGCAAGTTCTTCGAGGAGCGGATCTTCGTGCCGCTCAAGATGACGGACTCCGGCTTCTGGGTGCCGAAGGCAAAGCTCGCGCGGCTGGCCCAGCCGCTCGCCACCGACCCGGCGACCGGCGACGCGATCAAGCTCATCGACGTGACGGCGCCACCCAAGTACGAGTCGGGCGGGGGCGGCGGCGTCTCCACCGCCGACGACTACGTCCGCTTCGCGCAGATGCTGCTCGACGGGGGCCGGCTCGACGGCACACGGCTCCTGAGCCGGACGACCGTGGCGTTCATGGCCTCGGACCACCTCGGCCGCATCAGCGGCACCATGCGCGCGCCCGGCCATACGTTCGGGCTCGGTTTCTCGGTCCGCAGCGATGTCGGCCTCGCCGGTCAGTCGGGCTCGATCGGCGAATACGGCTGGGCGGGCGCGGGCGGGACCTACTTCTGGATCACTCCGAAGGAGGAGCTGATCGGGATCCTGATGACCCAGGCGCCCGGGCCGTCGCGGCTCTACTACCGCCAGCTCTTCAAGGAACTGGTCCAGCAGGCGATCGTCGACTGACGTCCGCGATGCGCGCCAGGAGCGTGTCGGAGTATCGAGGAGCGCCACGGCTTTGCTGGGGCGCTCCGAGCGTTGGGGGGTTGGGGGGGCCATATCGGGGCCCCCCATGTTTCTAGACGAAAGGGGAGAGGCGATGCGGGGACCGCGGACGCTGATGGCTCTCGGCCTGGGAATGTTGGCGCTTCTCGCCGCCGCGGCGACGGAGGCCAAGGCTCAGGCCGCCGACAAGGTGACGCTCCAGCTCAAGTGGGTGACGCAGGCGCAGTTCGCCGGCTACTACGCCGCAAAGGCCAAGGGTTTCTACGAGGCCGAGCGGCTCGACGTCACGCTCAAGCCCGGCGGTCCGGACCTTCTCCCCGAGCGCGGCGTCATCGGCGGGGACGCGCAGCTCGGCGTGGACTGGCTGTCGAACCTGCTCAATGCCCGCGACCGTGGTGTGCCGGTGGTCAACATCGCGCAGGTCTTTGCGTACAGCGCGACCCGCCAGATCGCCTTCAAGTCCTCGGGCATCAAGGGCCCCGCCGACCTCCGTGGGCGCACGGTGGCGGTCTGGCTCGCCGGCAACGAGTACCCGCTGTTCGCGACGCTCGAGAAGTACGGGATCGACCGCCGGCGCGACCTCACGATCGTGCCGCAGCCGTTCGACATGAAGCTCCTGCTCGAGCGCAAGGTGGACGCCGCCGCGGCCACGACCTACAACGAGTACAAGCAGGTGCTGGATGCCGGCGTCAAGCTCGAGGACCTCGTCGTCATCGACTTCAACCGCGAGGGCACGGCGATGCTCGAGGACGGGATCTTCGCGACAGCGGATTGGCTGCGCGAGCCGCGGAACAAAGCCATCGCCGCCCGCTTCCTCCGTGCTTCGCTCAAGGGGTGGGAGTACTGCCGCGATCGGCCGGACGAGTGCATCGACATCGTGCTGCGCGAGAGCCCGCGCCTCGGCCGCGACCACCAGACGTGGATGATGGCCGAAGTCAACAAGCTCATCTGGGGCCCGCCCAGGCCCCGCCCGCCTCTCGGCAAGATGGATCCCGAGGCGTTCAAGCGGACGGCCGAGATCGCGCTGAGGTTCGGCGTCATCAAGAAGCCGGCGGACCCCGGCGCCTTCACCGACGAGATCTGGGAGATGGCGCAGCGGAAGTAGGCGCGGGAAAGACGCGCGCCGCGGGGACCGTCGCTTACATTTGTCGCGAGGCTGACTTAGAATGGCGCCCGCATCAGCCCGGGATTCCGACAGGAGGCT
>JBGPYK010000052.1:0-10229 GCA_041493245.1 Methylomirabilia bacterium
AAAATATTGCTGCGGACAGTGGCGGCTCGCTCTACACTGTGCGGGGCACAGTCATTCCATGTTAGGAGTCCGCTCATGCTGAAGCGATTGGCGAAATCGGCAAAGGTCCTGGTGAGACAGAGGAGCGCGCTTCAGGTGCGGGAGCGCCGGGCGCTGGGTGACCTGCAGCGCTTCCTGGCACCTCTCGGTTACGACCTCGTGAGCGCCGGGGGCAGCCAGCCTGCTCCCCGCACACGCGCACGGCGCAAGTCGATCGCGTGTCCACGGTGCGGCCGCCGGTTCGCGCTCGCCATGCACCTCGGGCGGCACGTGGGGGCCATGCACCGGCCGGACCGGGGCCAGCGACGGAAGCGAGCTACCAAGAAAGCGAGGCCGAAGCGCCGCTAATCGCCTCTCGCCCCTTACCGCTCATCGACCTCCCGGGCTGACCCCCCCGGCCGCAGTGTCGTGCTGGGTGAGCGAATCTCGCTCACCTTCGGGGACGTGTCGAAGGGCACCTGTTCCCGGACCGGCTCGCGCCACGCCCTGCCTTCAGGAGGATAGCCGCATGCTGCTCGTGAACCGTCAGGTCGTGCTCAAGTCCCGGCCCGTCGGCGCGCCGAAGACCGCCGACTTCGACATCGTCGAAACACCTCTGCCGGCTCCCGGCGACGGCGAGATCCTGTGCCGGACCATCTATCTCTCGCTCGACCCCTACATGCGCGGACGCATGAACGAGGGCCGATCGTACGCGGCCAACGTCGCGCTCGGCCAGGTGATGGTGGGCGGCACCGTCGGTGAGGTGGTCGAGTCGAGGCATCCGGGCTTCTCGAAAGGTGACCTCGTCGGCGGTTACGACGGCTGGCAGGCCTATGGCCTCTCGAAGGGCGCCGGCGTACGGAAGCTCGATCCGAAGCAGGCGCCGATCTCGACGGCACTCGGGGTGCTCGGCATGCCGGGGATGACGGCGTACGTCGGGTTGCTCGACATCGGCCGGCCGAAGCCCGGCGAGACCGTCGTCGTCTCCGCCGCGTCGGGCGCCGTCGGATCCGCCGTCGGGCAGATCGCGAAGATCCGGGGCTGCCGCGTCGTGGGTGTCGCGGGCGGTCCGCGGAAGTGCGGGTACGTCGTGGACGAGCTGGGCTTCGACGCGTGCGTCGACTACAAAGCCGAGGACGTGTTCGGCGGGCTCTCGCGGACGTGCCCCCAGGGCATCGACGTCTACTTCGACAACGTGGGCGGCGACGTGCTGAAGGCGGTGCTGCGGCTCATCAACGTGAACGCGCGCATCCCGCTGTGCGGCATCATCTCGCAGTACAACGCCACCGAGCTGCCGCCGGGGCCCAACCTGGCGCCGATCCTGATCAACCGCGCGCTCATCCAGGGCTTCATCATCTCCGACCATCTCGACCGCCTGCCGGACTTCCTGCGCGACTGCGGGGCTTGGCTGCGCGAGGGGCGCCTCAAATACCGGGAGGACGTCGTCGCCGGCCTCGACGCCGCGCCGGCCGCGCTCATCGGGTTGCTCGAGGGCAGGAATTTCGGCAAACTCCTCGTGAGCGTCTCTGAGGATCCGACGCGGTAAGACCACGGAACGGGCCACGGAGGAACGAATGGACACGCACCTGCGAAACCTCGCCGAGCAGCTCGACGCCGGTCTCATCTCCCGCCGCGAATTTCTCCACCGGTCGGCCCTCGTCACCGGCGGTACGGCCGCCGGGCTCCACGCCCTGCGCGGAATGGCGAGGGCGCAGGCCCGGACGAAGCTGCGCGTCTGGCTCTTCAAGAGCTTCGTGACCGATTGCAACGAGATCCTGGCCAAGCACGTGGAGGCGTGGGCCAAGGAGCGCAAGGTCGACGTGGAGTTCGACTGGGCCACCTTCGGCGACCGCGAGCAGAAGTTCGTCGCCGCCATCGAGGCGGGTAACCCGCCGGACGTCGCCGAGATGAACTACCAGGGGCCGATGCGGTACCGGCCCGCGCTCCGCGACGTCACCAAGCTGGCCAAGGAGATCGCAGGGGCGCGAGGCGGTCTGCTGCCCTACGCGGACCGGGTCGTGCAGTTCAACGGACAGTACTTTGGTGTGGCCCATCAGGCGTTCGGCGGCGGCCTGCACATCCGCAAGGATCTGCTCGCCGAGAAGGGCCTCAAGATGCCGAAGGTCTACGACCCCGACGTGGTCGAGGTCGCGAAGAAGTGCCAGGATCCGTCGAAAGACCTCTGGGGCTTCGGCCAGACGCTCAATCGGTGCGACGACGGCAACGGGTTCATGCAAAACATCCTTTGGGACTACGGCGGGTCCGCCTGGGACAAGGACGGCAAGCCGGCGCTCGCCACCACGTTCATGAAGCAGAACCTGGAGGCGCTCAAGTTCTGCGTCGAAACGATCCAGAAGCACAAGATCCAGCCGCCCGGCGTCATGGGCTGGACCGACGTCTCGAACAACGAGGCGTACATGGCGGGCAAGCTCGTGAGCACCAACAACGGCGCGAGCCTCTACTACGCCATGGTGAAGCGGAAGCACCCGCTCGCCGACAAGACGCAGGTGATCCTCACGCCCGGCGGGCCGGCCGGGTCGTTCTTCTTCGCCGGCGCCTACAACTGGGGCATCTTCCAGAAGTCGAAGCACCCCGAGCTGGCCGAGGACATGATCCGCTGGGTCGAGGACGAAAAGCGCTTCGAGGAGTTCCTGAAGGTCTCCATCGGACAGGCGGGGCCCGTGTACAAGTCGCGCGCCGAGAACCCGTACTGGAAGACCGACCCGAACTTCGAGGGCATGCGGGAGAACATCCTCCGCAGCGTGTGGCCGGGCTATCCCGGGCCGATCACACCCGCCGCCATCGAGGTGCAGGCGCAGTACATCCTCTGCGACATGGCGGGCCGCGTGGTGACGGCCGGGCTCTCGCCGGAGGCCGCGCTGAAGGAAGCGCACGGGCGCATCGAGGAGATCCACAAGTTCCGTAGTCGAGGCTGAACGCCCGCATGAGCGTCGCGAGGCCGCTCCCCGCGAAGACGGCGCTCGAGATCCGCCCGGGCGCTGTCGCGCTTGGTCTCAGGCGCGTGCTCGGATCGGACTGGCGGCTCGGCTTTCTCTTCGTCCTGCCGATCGTGGTGCTGGTGCTGGCCCTGGTGGCCTATCCGTTCGGCTACGCCGTCTACCTCAGCATGACCCGCAAGTTCGTGGGCATGCCACCCGTCTGGGTCGGGTTCGAGAACTACATCCGTCTCGCCAGCGATGGCTTCTTTCTCCGGTCGGTCTGGAATTCGCTCCTCTTCACCTTCGGCTCGGTGGTCTTCAAGCTCGTGCTCGGGATGGTAATGGCGCTGGTGCTGACGTTGCCGATCCGGTTTCGCACCGTGTTCACCGGTATCCTGCTCGTTCCGTGGGTGGCGCCGACCGTCGTCAGCGCGCTCAACTTTTTGTGGATCTACGACGGCAGCCTCGGCGTCCTGAACTACCTCCTGGTCAAGGTCTTCCGCATCCTGCCGCAGGGCGTCGGCTGGCTCTCCGAGCCGGGGACCGCCATGGCCTCGGTGATCTTCGTCAACATCTGGCGCGGGTTTCCGTTCTTCGGGATCTCGTTCCTGGCCGGCATGAAGGCGATTCCCGCCGACCTCTACGAGGCCGCCTCGGTGGACGGCGCCAACGTACTCCGGCGCTTCCGGCACGTGACGCTGCCCGGGCTCCGGAACATCCTGATCATCGTCATCCTGCTCTCGACCATCTGGACCTTCAACGACTTCGCCATCGTCTACATCCTGACCAAGGGCGGCCCCGGCGGCGCCACAATGGTGCTGCCCGTCTTCACGTACGAGATGGCCTTCGGCGCACAGCGTCTGGGCGACGCCATCGCGGCCGCGCTCTACATGCTCCCGGCGCTGGCCATCGTGATCATCGTGCTGTCGCGCTATATGCGGCGGGGGCACGCGCGATGAGCAAGCTCGGGATCGCGCGCCTGCAGACCGGGCTCGCCTACGGCGTGCTGGGTTTCCTGCTCGTCCTCGTGTTGTTTCCGTTCTATTGGATGACGATCACGTCGTTCAAGAACGAGGACCAGATGCGGAGCCTCACGTCGATGTTCTGGCCCTCGCCCGCCGTCCTCGAGAACTACGTCCAGCTCCTCACCAAGACGGAGTTCATCACCTGGTTCGGCAACAGCGCGTTCGTCGCCATCTCGAGCACGCTCGCCGCGACCGCCATCGGCACCCTCGGCGCCTACGCGCTGGCCCGTCTCAAGTTCCTCGGCCGCGCGTTCATGTCGAGCGCGGTGCTCATCACGTATCTCGTCCCGCCGTCGATCCTCTTCATCCCGCTCTACGCTCAGATCCGGGCGTTCGGACTCTCCGACAGCTTGGCCGGTCTGATCGCCGCCTACCCGTCCTTCACCGTGCCGTTCGTGACGTGGCTCATGATGGGTTACTTCGAGTCGATTCCGGTGGAGCTGGAGGAGGCGGCCATGATCGACGGCGCCACGCGCTTCGGCGCCTTCCGCCGCGTGATCCTGCCCCTGGCCGCCCCTGGCGTGCTCGCCGCCGCACTGTACGCCTTCACCCAGGCCTGGAACGAGTTCCTCTATGCGCTCGTCTTCATCACCAACGTCAAGCTGCGCACGCTTCCCGTCGGGCTCTCGAGCTTCATCACCGGCGACGTGTACGGCTGGGGCTACCTGATGGCCGGTGCGGTGCTGACCACGCTGCCCGTGATCGTGGTCTACATCTATCTCCAGAAGTTCATGGTCGAAGGGCTGACGGCAGGGAGCGTCAAGGGCTAGGAGGCTCAGCCCTGGCGCAGATCCTCCGGTAGTCTGATCGGGAAGGGAACGTCGGGGTAGCGCTCGACGAGCTGTCTCCACACGCGGTGACCGATTTCTTCGGCACGCGCGATCACGTCGGGCTCGTCGATCGTGAGCACGCGGCCTTCGCGCATGAGCCAGCGGCCGTCGACCATCACGGACTCCACGTCGCCGGCCTGGCCGTTGTGGACGAAGGCCGCGACGATGCGCAGCGTGGGGACGAGGTGCGGGCGCCGCGTGTCGACGATCACGAGATCCGCCTTTTTGCCGGCCTCCAGCGCGCCGACGTGATCGCCGAAGCCAAGGGCGCGCGCGCCGTTACGCGTCGCCCACTCCAGCACGTCTTCCGGCTGGGGCCGCCGAGCGTCCTCCAGACGCACGCGCTCCATGAAGAGGCCCGTGCGCATCGCCTCGACCATGTCCTCGGCCATGTTGTCCGTCCCCATTGCGATGGTACAGCCCGCGGCGGCGAGCGCCTGAATGGGCGGCGCCGCCGCGCGGCGTGCCGCCATGGCGGCGTTGTGGGAGACCGCGGCGCCGCTCTGGCCGAGGAGCGCAACCTCCGACGGCGCCATGAATCGGCAATGCGCGGCGACGAGCCGGGAGTTGAGGAAGCCGTGCTCGAAGATGTACTCGGTGGGGCGGACGCCGCGCACCCGCATCACGGACTCGACTTCCCAGCGGCTCTGGCAGAGGTGGATCGTCGTCCCCACGTCGTGGCGCTCGGCCAGCGCGCGCGCGGCTCTCAGCATCTCGGGTGAGCAGGCCTCGGGCGCGTGGGCGGCGACCACGCAGGTGATCCTCCCGTCGCGCGTGCCGTGCCAGCGCGAGATGATGTCGGCCACGGATTGCAGGGTTTTCTCGCCGCGGGCGGGCGAGAACACGAAGCGGCCGTCGGGGATGCCGTCGGGCTCGAGATCGCTCGTCGACTGGCCGAAGACCACGCGCAGGCCGGTCGCCGCCACCGCCTCGGCGTAGTCGGGCACGCGGTAGCCGATCTCGAGCAGCGACGTGGTACCCGAGCGCAGCGCCTCCAGCGCGCCGAGCAGCGCGAAGACGCGGTGCTCCTCCGCGCTCAGCATCGCGGTCACGGTGGTAGGGAAGCGCAGCGTCGAGGGAAAGCCGAAATCCTCCTGGATGCCGCGGGCGACGGTGAACCAGAGATGCGTGTGGCAGTTGACGAAGCCGGGGAAGACGGCCTTGCCCCGGCCGTCCACGACCTCGGCGCCGGGGAACCGGCGCTCGATCTCGGCGCTCGGGCCCACGGCCGCGATGCGGTCGCCCTCGACGGCGAGCGCGGCCCGGTGGTGAACGGTGCGCCCAGCATCGCCGGTGACGATGGTGGCGTCGCGGATGACGGTCGGCATGGTCTACTCCGGGCCCATGGAGTCTGAACCAGCACGCATCTTCGCACGGGCGCCGGGCTATTGTGCAGGCTGCCGGGATCGCGGATGATTTCGACACGCCGCGACCCCTCACCCCAACCCCTCCCGCGAGGGGGAGGGGCGCGAAAGCGAGAGCACGAAGACGCTCGTTGCGAGAGGGAGGGGGCGCGGCGGGAGACCGACCATGAAGACGCTCATCCAGACCCGCCGTTCAACAACAAGAAGGCGCGGCAGGCGCTGGTGTGGATGGTCGACCAGCAGGCGTACCTGCAGACCATCATCGGCCACCCGAAGTATTACAAGGTCTGTCCGGCCCGGCAAGCCGGACTTCGAGCGGGCGCGCCAGCTCCTGCGCGAGGGTGGCTACGACGGCCGCCCGATCGTCCTTCTCGATCCCGTCGACAACCCGAACCTGCACGGGGCGGCGCTTGTCACGCGAGAGCTGCTCCAGAAGATCGGGGCCACCGTCGATCTCCAAGCGCAGGACTGGGCCACAGTCATCGCCCGCCGCGGCAAGAAGGACCCGCCGGCGAACGGAGGGTGGAACCTCATGCCGGCCAACTGGATCTCCGCCGACGTGATGACCCCCGCGGTGAACACCGGCCTCGCCGGCGGCTGCGACAAGGCCTGGTTCGGCTGGCCCTGCAGCCCCGAGCTGGACAAACTCCGGGCGGAGTGGATGCGCGCGACCGATCCGGCGCGGCGCAAGCAGATCGCCGAGCAGATCCAGGTCGTCGCGTACGACGAGGTGCCCTACGTCCCGTGGGGCCAATACATGCAGCCCACCGCGTACCGCAAGAACGTGCGCGGAGTGCTGAGGTTCCCGGCCACGATCCTCTGGAACATCTCGTTGGACGCGTAGCGGCGGGCCCGGGATGAGGCGGCCCGGACTGCGCATTCACCGCGCCACCCGGCGCGACGCGCCGACGATCGTCGCGCTCATCCGCGGCCTCGCGGAATACGAGCGGCTCGCCCACGAATGCGAAGCCACCGCCCGCCGCATCACGCGCGACGGCTTCGGGCGCCGTCGCTACTTCGAGACGCTCCTCTGCCGGCGCGGGGGCACGGCGGTCGGCTTCGCCCTGTACTTCTTCACCTACTCGACGTTCATGGCCCGGCCCACGCTCTATCTCGAGGATCTGTTCGTCCTTCCCAACGAGCGCGGCCAGGGCGCCGGCCGCGCCCTCCTTGCGGCGCTCGCGCGCATCGCGGTCGGCAAGGGATGCGGGCGCATGGAGTGGGCGGTGCTCGACTGGAACACGCCCTCCATCCGGTTCTACGAGAGGCTCGGCGCGCGGCTCCGTCGGGACTGGATCCTGACGCGGCTGACCGGCCCCCCGCTGCGTCGCCTCGGTCGCGCCCGCTGACGCGTCCGCGGTCTCGAATCGACAACGCCGGCGCGCCCGGGGCCCCGGACGGGTCAGTCGAGGTTCGGGCGCCGTCGCCGTACAATAGGCGTGTGAGAAATAGCGTCCTGGCGGCTTCTCTGTTCCGCGCATGACCGACTTCGACGGGTGGTGCGAGCGGGCGCGTGCCTGGTTGCGGCAGGGGCGCTACCGGGAAGCGGAGCTGGCGTATCGCGAAGCCATCGGTCTCCGCCCCGACGATGTGAAGCTGCGGCTCGATCTGGCCCTCGTGCTTCGCCGCCAGCGCCGGAGCGCCGACGCCGAGGCCGTCCTCAGGGAGGTCGTCGAGCTGCGACCGGATCTCGCGTCCGCCCACGCCGAGTTGGGCGCGGTGCTCTTCGAGCTGGGAAGGTACCGGGAGGCGGCCACCACCTTCCGTGAGGCCACGCGCGTGCGTCCCGATTTCGCCCGCGCCCACCTCAACCTGGGGCTCGCGCTCGAGCGGCTGGCGGACTACACGGGCGCCGAGCAGGCGCTCGGCGAGGCGCTGCGGTTGCGTCCCGACGACCCGCTCGCGCGCGCCAACCTCGGCACGGTTCTCCGTCGCCAGCGTCGCTCCGGGGACGCCGAGGCGGTGTATCGCGACGGCGTGACGCGAGGGGGTGGCGTCCAGAGTCACGTCGATCTGGGGCGCACGCTCTTCGAGCAGCGCCGTTATACGGAGGCTGTCGCGGCGTTCCGCGAGGCCATTCGCCTGCGGGGCGCGGACGGGAAGGCCCACATCGCTCTCGCGCGCGCGCTCGAGCGCCTGGGCCAGGTCCAGGAGGCGATCGCGGCATATCGCGAAGCCCTCGGCCTCCGCCCGGACGACGCGGAGCTGCATCGGAGGCTCGGGCTCGCCCTGCGCCGCCGTCGCCGTTACGCGGAGGCGGCCGCGGCCTTCCGCGACGCCATCCGTCTCCGTCGCGAGAGCGCCCTCAGCCACTATTACCTCGGTGAGGCGCTCGAGCGACAGGGGCTCTATGATGCTGCGATCGCGGCGCTGCGCGAGGCCGTCCGGCTGCGCCCCGATCTGCTCCGTGCCCACCTCCTCCTCGGGCAGACTCTCCGGCGCCAGGGACGGTGGGCGGAGGAGGCGGCGGTCTACGCCGCCGCGAGCACGCTTCAACCCCAGGACCCCGATCTCCACGCCGCCAGGGGCCACGCGCTTGGTGCGCTGGGAGACTATGAGGGCGCGGTGGCGGCCTTTCGCCAGGCGCTGTCCTTCGACCCCACGGCAGGCGACGCGCACTACGAGCTGGGCGTCGCCCTCGGTCGCCAGGGCAAGCACGCCGAGGCCGAGGCGGCACTGCGCGCCGCCGTCGCCCTGCGCCCAGACGACGTCAAGGTCCGCGCGAACTTTGCGCTCGGTCTCGGCCGGCAGGGCCGACACGCCGAGGCGGAGGCCGCGTATCGCGAGGCCCTCGCGTTCCGTCCCGACCATCACGCGCTCCACCGGGGGCTCGGCGTGTCGCTGTACTGGCAGGGACGGTACGTCGAAGCCCAGGCGGCGTTCGTCGAGGCGATTCGCCTGAAGCCCGACTACGTGCGCGCGCACATGGACGTCGGCGAGATGTTCGCCGAGCAGCGACGGTACCCCGACGCCGAGGTTGCCTATCGACGCGCCGTCGCGCTGAAGCCCGAGGCTGCGCGCGCGCACGCCGCGCTGGGGGCCGTCCTGCTCGTCCAGGAACGGTGGGACGAGGCGGCGGATGCTTGCCGTGAGGCACTCCGGCTCGACATCGACCTCGGTCGCGCGCACCTCGATCTCTGGACGGCGCTGGAAGCCCGTGCGCGGTTCGTAGAGCTGGAGGCCGCCGCCCGGCTCGCGCTCGAGCGCAAGCCCGACCACGCGGAGGCCCACGCGCGGCTGGGCCGGGCGCTCTTCGCCCAGCGGCGTTACGGCGAGGCTGTCGAAGCCTACCGGCAGGCCGTCGGATCCGATCCGGGCGGTGTCCGTTGGCGCGAGGAGCTGTCGGAGGTCCTGCGCGCGGCGAATCTCAGCGGCGGTTGAGCAGGCGGCCGAACTCCTCCATCTCGGGCCGCGGAACGTCCGGCCGCTGCCGGAGCCGCTCGAACACCCCGCTCGGGTCGTCCTCGATCGCCGTGTCGTGGCCGCCACGGCCCGGGTGACGACTTGACCCGCGGCGGAACTGCCCGTACTCCCGGTGCCCCGGCTCGCCGGCGCGGGGCTCGGTGACCCCGCGCCGGGCGCCCGTTCCCGGGGAGCCAGGGGCTCCGATCCGCCTTGCCCCGGGCCGGCGCTTGGGAGTAGGCTTTTCGCCACTCACGGGAGACCATGCCGAGACTCTCACGCGCCGATGTCGAGCGGCTGATGGACGCGTCCCCCGAGACGACGCTGGAGGCCGCGCTCGAGGTGTTCGAGGTGTTCGCCAGCGGATCGCTGACGAACGAGGTCTACATCCTCGAGGACGTGGCGGGCAAGCGGATCGCCATCGCGCCCGCCGCCCTCAAGGACAAATACCGGCGGGGGTGACCATGGCGATCATCGCGATGTCATATCAGATGGGTGCGGGCGGGCCGGAGATCGGCATGGGTCTGGCGCAGCGGCTGGGTTACCACTACGTCGATCAGGAGTTGCTGCAGGATGCCGTCCGGCGCTATGGCCTCATCGAAGAGAAGCTGTCGCACCTCGACGAGTCGAAGCCGACGCTCTTCGAGCGCT
>JBGPYK010000152.1:0-6095 GCA_041493245.1 Methylomirabilia bacterium
TGCACGAACTGTCCCCAGTACCTGCTCGAGGACGCGGTGCTCGCCCGTGTCGACCAGATTCTCGGCCGAGTGGACGGAGGGATCGAACTGGAGATCATCCGCTACGCTGCTTGAGCCGATGGCGATCTATCGCCGAACCACCAGCTTGAGCGAAACTCTGGCTTCAGGAGGCCGAGCGTCGGCTGGACGAACTCAAGTCCGGAAAGGTCGCCACATCGAGGAGCAGAAGCTCGACGCCGTGATCTCGTTAGGCATTGTTAACAAATAACCAATGCCTTACTCGATCAGCTGCCGCGGAGCCGGGGATCCAGGGTGTCGCGCAACGCGTCGCCGAGCAGGTTGGAGCCGAAGACGGCGAGGCTGATCGCGAGGCCCGGGAACATCACCAGGTGCGGCGCCTTCTGCGCGTACTCCGCCGCCGACACCGAGAGCATACGCCCCCAGGAGGGATAGGGCTCGGGCACGCCGAGGCCGAGGAAGGAGAGCGTGGCCTCGACGAGGATGGCGCTGCCGAGCTGCGCGGTGCAGAGCACGATGAAGGGGCCCATCGTGTTGGGCAGGATGTGACGGAAGGCGATGCGGAGGTGGCTCACGCCGACCGCGCGCGCCGCTTCCACGTACTGCATCTCGCGGATCGACAGCACGCTGGAGCGGATGACGCGGGCGGCCCGGGGGATGATGGGGACCGAGATCGCGATGATCACGTTCTGGACGGAGGGCCCGAGCGACGCCGACATGACGAGCGCCAGCACGAGCAGGGGCAGGCCCTGAAGGATGTCGAGGAAGCGCTGGGTGATCAGGTCCGTCTTCCCGCCGACGTAGCCCGAGAGCAAACCGATGATGCCGCCCAGGACGGAGCCGAGCAGCGTGGACGCGAGGCCGACGATCAGGGAGACGCGGGCGCCGTGCACGATGCGCGAGTAGATGTCGCGCCCGAGGTGGTCCGCGCCGAGCCAGTGCACGGCCGACGGCGCCGCCAGGGTGTTGGAGGCGTCGGTCGCGATGGGGTCGTGGGTCTGCAGCACGTTGGCGAAGATGGCGGTGACGACCATCGCCGCCATCAGCACGCCGCCCGCGGCCCCCAGCGGCTTCTTCCTGACGAAGCGCCTGAGCGTGATCCACACGCCGGCCCGCGGCCTTACCACCGCCGGCAGCGTCAGCTCGATGCCGTCCCCCATCGGCCTAACTGCCATAACGAACCCGAGGGTCGAGGACACCGTAGAGCATGTCGACAAAAAGGTTGGAGAGGATGACGATGATGGCGATGAACATCACGAGGTTCTGCACGACCGGGTAATCGCGCCACAGAATGGCCTGGACGAGGAAGCGCGCCACCCCGGGGAGATTGAACACCGTCTCCGTGACCACGAGCCCGCCGATCAGGAACGCGAACTCGATCCCGATGACGGTGACCACGGGCAGGATGGCGTTCTTCAGCGCGTGACGCCAGATCACCACCCGCCCGTTCTGGCCCTTCGCCCACGCCGTCCGGATGTAGTCCTCGCGCATGACCTCCAGGAGCGACGAGCGCGTGATGCGCATGATGAGCGCGGACGAGCGGTACCCGACGGCCAGCGCGGGCAGCGCGAACTGGATGGCGTGGAGCGCGAAGTTCTCGGCCGGCGAGACGTACGTGAGCGGGGGGATCCAACTGAACCAGCTCACGCAGCCCAGGATGATCACCATCCCCAGCCAGAAGGCCGGCATGGAGAGGCCCGCGAGGCTGATCACCCGCAGCACGTAGTCGAGCGTGGTGTCCTGCCGGACCGCGCTGATGACCCCGGTGGGAACGCCGAGGACGACGGCCACGAGGAGGGACAGCACCGCCAGCTCGACGGTGACGGGCACGAGGGGCTTGATGATCTGCCACGCCGGCAGGTCGTAGCGGTACGACTTCCCCAGATCGCCCGTGAGAATTTGCTTGATCCACTCGAGGTACTGCACCCAGTAGGGCCGGTCCATCCCCAGCTCCTGCAGGATGGCCTGCTTCTCGGAGACATTCACGTAGCCGGCCGACGCGAACAGGATGTCGACGATGTCACCCGGCGCCAGCCGCAGCAGCGCGAAGATCACCAGCGACATCCCGAACAGCGTCAGCACCGCAATGGCGAGCCGCTGCGCAATGTACGTCTTCAACGAAGTCCCCTACACGGTGCGCGTCAGATCAACCGCGTTCGAGCGCCGGCTTCGCCGGCGCAATCCTGGATCTGGGGGGAGGCAGGGAGGAGTGCGCCCGCAGGCGCGCGACGACCGTCGGAAGGGGGGCAAAGCCCCCCTCCGAGTCAGTCACGCCAGACTTCCTGCATCCGCCCGAAGTTGTAGAGGGACTGGTGCGGGATCAGGTTCTTCACGTGCGGCCACACCGTGAAGTGATCGATCTTCCAGTCCAGGATGGGCCGGGCGGCGTCCGCCTCCAGCTTCTTCTGGATGTCCCACACGAGCTGCAGCCGCTTCTTCGGGTCCAGTTCCTGTGACTGCTGGTCGATCAGCTTGCCGACTTCCTCGCTGCAGTACTGGCTGTAGTTCCGCGGCGAGCCGCAGCCGTAGTTTTCGAAGAAGTTCGCGTCGGGGTCGTCGGGGCCGACCCCGGTAAGATTGGCGCCGATCTGGTAGTCGCCGCGCGTGGCCATCGGGTGCCACTGGGCCGTCTCGACCTGCTTGAGCGTGGCGTCGATGCCCACCTGCTTCAGCTCGTTGATGACGAACGAGGCCATGTCGACGTAGATGGCGATGGCGCGGGTCACCATCTCGACCTTGAGCGGCTTGGCGGGCGTGATGCCCACCTCGGCCAGCAGCTTCTTGGCCTTGGCCTTCTCGTCGGCCGGCTGGCCGTAGCCGGTCAGGGCCAGCAGGTCCTTGTCGAGGAGCCCCCACACGCCGTGTGGCTTGGGCGCCATCGAGGCGCCGACCACGGCACTGTTCTGGTGGACGGCCTGGACGAGCGCGCGGCGGTCGATCGCGTGGCTGACCGCCAGCCGCACCTTGAGGTTGTCGAAGGGCGGCTTCTTGAGGTTCATGATGATATTGTCCGTGACGTTCTGGCTGAAGGGCGTGATGACGAGCTGGGGCACCGCCTTTTTGAGCTGCTCGGCGGTCGTCTTCGTCGTCTCACCCGGGAACGACACATCCAGCTTTCCGGTCTGGAGTGCGGCCGTCCGCGTGCCGCGCTCTACGATCACGAAATACTTGAGACTGTCGAGGTACGGTCGCCCCTTGACGAAGTAGTCGGGGTTCTTCACCAGCTCGACGAACTCGCCCTTCCGCCACTCCTTCACCTTGAAGGGCCCCGTCCCGATACAGCTCGTGCGGTAGCTCGCGGGCGGCACGTGCGCGGCGTAGACCGGGGTGTAGCCGGAGGCGAGCATGAGCAGCAGCGACGGCTGCGGCTTCTTGAGGTGGAAGATCACGGTGTAGGGGTCGGGCGCCTCGATGTTGTGGACGTTGGCGTACCAGTCCTTGCGCGGGTTGATCCGCAGCTTGCCCTGGGCGTCGGGGGCCTCGCGGAGCATGTCGAACGTGAACTTCACGTCCTTCGAGGTGAACGGCTGGCCGTCGTGCCACTTGACGCCCTTGCGGAGGAAGAAGACGAGATTGCGGTAGTTCTCCTGCCACGACCACTTCTCCGCCAGCTCGCCGATGATCGTGTCCAGGCTCTCGACCTTCTTGAGCGGGTCGAAGAGCACCAGGTTATTGAAGCACGGCATCCCGGGCCACACGGTGGAGATGGTGGCAGTCTCGTGAATGGCGAAGCCCTGTGGCAGGTCCTCGCGCAGCATGATGTTCAGGCTCCCGCCCGACTTGGGGGTCTGGCCGACCGCCGGGCCGCTGAGCACGAGCGCGGCGGCGGCCACGGCCAGCATGGTGACACGCGTTAAACTTCGCAGCGGAGTCATCGTCGTCCTCCAGGAGTGCGCAGGCAGATGTCTGAGTGTAAGGGAAACCCGGACACCCCACAATACGGTTCCCCCTGTATCACCGTCCACAGCTCGGAGAATCCGCGCCACTCCCTCGCCGCCTAGACCATTTGGACCAAGTACCTGGCCCGTGTTCATCGGCCCGCGGTCAAAGGAGCCGGAGCAGGAGGTGCAGGCCGTAGAGGCCGCCGCCGGCGAGCCCGCCGACGACGGTACCGTTGACCCGGATGTACTGGAGGTCTTCGCCCGCGTGCTCCTCGACGAGGCGCACCGCGCCCTCCGCGCCGAGCGCGCGCACGCCATTCTCGATGAAGGCCGCCATCCGGCCGTGGTGGCGGTCCACCACCTCCACCGCCCGCCCCTTGATCCAGCGCCCCAGCTCCCCGCGCAGCGCCCCGTCGCCGGCCAGCCGCGCCCGCGCCTGCTCGAGGCGATCGGCCATCCAGGCGGCGACGTGCGACTCCCGGCCGGCCAGGTCGGCCTTGAGGGCACGCTGGAGCGCGGCGAGCGCCTCCTCCGCCAAGCGCTCGGCGAGATCGCCCTCGAGCACCTCGGCCTTGAGCGCCTCCACCCGCGCGGCCAGTGCCTCGTCCTCGCGCAGGCGGCGCGGCAGCTCGGCGAGGGCCCCCTCGAGCTGGCGGCGGAGCGGATGATCGGGCTCACGCGCGACCTCGCGCAGCCCCTCGTGCAGCGCGCTGACGATCCGCTCGCGGTCGATGACGCCGACCAGGTCCGCGAAGCCCATCAGGAGCCGCGGGTAGAGGCCGATGCGCTCGCGGTAGCGCTCGAGCAGATCGTCGACGACGTCCGTGACGGCGGCACGGAAGGCCGGACGGTCCATGGCGTCGCTCACCGCGCGCGCGAGGCCCGTGATCATCCGCTGATCCCATCCCTGCTCGCGCGCGAGGTCGAGCGCCTGGGCCAACACCGGCGCCAGCCGCCAGCTCCGGAGCGCCGGGCGCAGACGGGCGACGGCGTCGGCGCCGGAGAGCGGGGGAAGCTGGTCGCCGATCCAGCGCGCGATCGCGCGGGTCGCCGCTTCGACGTCGTCCCGCGTCAGCCGGAGCGCCCCGCGCGCAAGCAGATCGGCGACGTCGAGCCGGTCGATCTCCGCCGCCACGTATTCCTTGGTGAGGACCCGGTCGCCCACCATCGTCCCCACGCGCTGGGCCATCAGCTCCCAGTTGTTGGGAATGAGCCCGGTGTGAGGGATGGGCAGCCCGAGCGGGCGGCGGAAGAGCGCCGTCACCGCGAACCAGTCCGCCAGCCCGCCGACGATCCCCGCCTCGGCGATGGCAAGGATCCAGCCGCCCCACCAGGTGGCACGAAACGGGAACGTGACGATCGCCACGGCCGCCGCCCCGAGGAGGACGGCGAGGGCCAGGCGGCGCTTCGGCCTCACTCAGACCTGAGGCTGGGGCGGCGGCGCGCGGGGAGGAGGATGCGCGAGGTCTTGACGTCCCACACGCCGCGCGGGGTAAGCCGGACGGCGGGCAGGAAGTCCGCCGACAGGAAGAAGAAGCTGAAGAGCGGGTCGTGGTGCGGGTACCCGCGGGCGACAAGCACCGCGCGCAGCCTCCGCTCCGCCGCCGCCGCGTCCTCCAACGAGCCGCGCGCCATGATGCCGCCGAGCGGCAGCGCCATCTCGTATGCGATCTCGTCGCCCTCGACCACGACGATGCCGCCCCGCAGTTCGAGCAGGCGGTTGACTGCCCGCGCCATCGCCTCCGGCGATCGACCCAGCGCCAGGATGTTGAAGTCCGTTGAGATCGTGGAGGCGAAGCCGTCGAGCCGCTCGGCGAAGCCGGCCACCACACCGGGCGCCACCCAGCGCCCGCCCCGGTCGACGAGCGCCGCGTGGAGATCGCCCGGAGCCAGCGGCCGGTCCTCGAGCTTGCTGATCACGGTGCTCACGAGACGCAAGACGGGGTAGCGCGCGCGAGCCGGCAGCGCGAAGTCGCTCGCGTCGGCCCGCCAGCGGACCGCGAGGCGCGCCGCCGGGGTCGTGAAGACGCGCGACCAGCGCGGCTCGGGGACGTGGGCGAGCAGCCGGCCACCCTCGGCGGCGACGCGGCCCCGGGCGATCACCATCTCCGGACGCGGCTCGGACAGATCCGCCAGCACGCAGACGTCGGCGTACCGGCCGGGCGCAATGCCGCCGAGATCGGCGTCGAGCTGGAA
>JBGPYK010000440.1:0-3181 GCA_041493245.1 Methylomirabilia bacterium
ATCAGGTCCTGCCAGACCATCCCCCAGTCGGCCGCGATGGCCGCCACCGCCGTGGCGAAGACGAGCAGGAAGAGATGGTCCAGCGCGTGGCCGGTATTGAGCAGCAGCGCGGTCGCCTTCCGGCTGGACATGCCGAAGATTCTAGTCGAACTCGGGGCCTTCAGAGCGCGGCGTTTGCTCGATCCTCACCGTGCCGGCTGTGTACAATCCCTCGCGCAGGGGGGCGAGTCAGGAGCCCCGATACGGCCGTCACCGTTCGTTCTCAGATCGCGAGGAGATGACCCGATGATCAAGAGCCTCTCGCTGCTGGTCCGCAAGGACGGGATGACCCACGCCCAGTTCATGAAGCACTGGGTCGACGTGCACGCGCCCCTGGCGCTGAAGGTCCCGGGGCTCCGGCGCTACGTGCAGTCGCACATCTTCGACGAGCGGCGGCGCCCGGACATCGCCGCGATCGGCCTCGAGGTCGACGGCATCGCCGAGACCTGGTACGACGACCGCGACGCCATGGCGCGCGCGCTCGCCACCCCCGAGATGAAGGCCCTGCACGCCGACGGCGCCCTCTTCATCGGCCGCATCCAGAGCTTCCTCGTGGAGGAAAAGGTCGTCGTCCCGGCCTAGGCTGAGAACCTCTTGAAGTTCGAGGAGCGCCACGGCTTCGCCGGGGTGCTCCGAGCGTTGGGGGGTATGGGGGGCCATTTCGGGGCCCCCAATGTCCACGTTGCCTAGTCTTCGCCGGCTCGCTACGCTGCGGGAGATGGCCTCGACCGTCGAACCTCTTCCCAGGCTCCGACACTGGACACGCGCCGAATACGAGCGCCTGGTCGAGGTGGGAATGTTTCAGCCCGGAGAGCGCCTGGAGTTGATCGACGGACTCCTGGTCGTCCGCGAGCCTCACGGAAGCCGACATGCGGCCACGATCCGGCGCGTCCTGACCGCGCTTCGCAACGCGCTCGGCGACGCCTGGCAGATCGACTCCCAGCTTCCGATCGCGCTCGACGACGACTCGGAGCCTGAGCCCGACGTGGCCGTCGTCCCGCGCGATGCCGCCGCCTACCGCGACGCGCATCCCTCACATGCCGTGCTGGTCGTCGAGGTGGCGGACACGTCCTACCGAACCGACCGCCGGGACAAAACCAGCCTCTACGCGCGCGCCGGTATCCCGGACTGCTGGATCGTCGACCTCGCCCACGACACGCTCGAGGTCTATCGGGACCCCGAAGCGTCGCCGACCGCACCCTACGGTTGGCGCTATCGCACGGTCGAAACGCTACGCGCCCCGGCCAGCGTCGCGCCGCTCATCGCGCCCGGCACCGCCATCCCCGTCGCCGACCTCCTGCCCTGACCGGCAGGCTGCTCTAGTCTCCCGTGAGGGGCACGAGGGCATAGACGCGCGGCTGATCTCCGACGACGCGTGTGATGTGCCCCTGGCCCGTCAAGTCTTCGGCCAGCACGACGTCGCCGGGGCCGAGCCGCACCATCGTGCCGTCGCCGACTTCGATTTCCGCGGTCCCCGACAGCGAGATCGAGTATTGCCGCCTGGGCGCACAGTGCCAGTTGAGCACGTAGCCCGGCGGAGACACTCGAAAGGCGATTCCTGTCGCCGATTGCATTGCCGTGCCCTCGCCGTACGCGCCCTCGACGTCGGTGAAGGGCTTCATCGCGAACGGCTCCTCGGCGATGTGCGACTGTCCATCTCGTCCACTGTAGACTCGCCAGAGCTTCGGCATGTCGTCAGATCCTTTCTCTAAAAGTCGTGTCGTTCGCGGCCTAGCGCACCACCGAGGTCACCGAGGCGAAGCGCTCGACGAGGCACGCCTCGAGGTCGCGCGCTTCTCCGAGGGCCCCGAGCCCTTCGATCTCGCCGATCACGGCGGCGACTTGCCGCACGATCCGGCGGCCTTCCGTCTGTCGATAGTCCAGCGCGACGAGGGTCTTGCTGCACTGGATCGTGTGCTCGGCCACGTGGGCAGCGAAACGGTGGAGACGAAACCGCACGTCGATCTGGTAGTGCGCCCACACCGTCGGCCGCGTCATCACGGCCGGCGCCACGTCGCCGAACCAGCGATTCGTCTCCGTCCGCGCCTCGCCGATCCGGGCGAGGATCGCGCCGATCTCGCCGCTGACGTCCATCTGTGCCGGCGTCGGCAGCCGGTCGTCGGGAATGCGCACCGGCTCGGAGTCCGTCCGCTCGAGCGCGTAGCGTGTCTGCAAGGCGTACCGTCGCTCGACCACCAACATGTGGCGCAGTGTTTCCCGCACCGGCCACTCCCCAGCGCGCGGCGGCTGGTCGAGGAGATCGCCGGGCAGTCCGAGCAGCAGGCCACGGAGATCGCCGAATGCGCGCTGGGCGAGAGCCAGGATGCGGCGCGATTCGGGATGTGTTCCAGCGCTGACGCGGACGTATACCTCCTGGGCGTCCTCGAGTGTCCGGTAGAGCGCGTAGCGAACGTCCATCCGCCCGTCGCGCCATGACCAGGGGCGCGACAGCGCCTCTTCGTCGAGTGCGGCGAACCCGATCAACGCCGTGTCGAAATCCGTCATCTCGATCCTCCCGATGGCCTCAAGCTCGTCACAACGGCAGCATGACCGACAGGTCGTCGTCCAGCGAGTCAACGATGAGGTCGGCTCCCGCCAGCCGCTCACGGGATACGGAGTTGGTCACCCCGATACAGCGCATGCCCGCGCCCTTGGCGGCTTGTACTCCGTTCGGAGCATCCTCGATGGCGAGGCAGTCGACGGGATCGACCCCCAATCGCTGGGCTGCCATCAGGTAGATCTCCGGATTCGGCTTGCTGTGAGTGATCTCGTCGCCGGTGACGACGATTTCGAACACGCCGTCGAGGACAAGAGCCCGCATGCTGAACGCGACTTTGTCACGGTCGCCCGAAGACGCCAAGCCCAGTCGATACCTCTTCGCTCGCAGACGGTCGAGGAGCGCCAGGACACCGGGGAATGGTCTGAGATTCCCCGTCGCGAGCTGGTAGTAGCGCGCGCGCTTGCGAGCGACGGCGGCCTCCAGGTCAGCGGTCACGCCATGGCGGGTGAAATAGTCCGCGAAGTCCTCGGTGATCCTGCGGCCATACGACCGCCGGAGCTCCTCCGCCGTCGGGTCGACGCCGTGGTCCCGCAGCACGTCGACCAGGGCCTGCATGCTGTAGGGCTCGCTGTCCACGATGAC
>JBGPYK010000542.1:0-2495 GCA_041493245.1 Methylomirabilia bacterium
AGGGAACAGAGTACTTACTGTAGGATCCGGCAGGGGCTTGAGCGAATCCCCGGGCGGCGGAGATTACCCTCCCCTTGACGGGGAGGGTCGGCGAGCGAAGCGAGCCGGGGTGGGGTGTGGGCGCGTGTTGGTCCGCCCGGCTCGTGAGCGAGGGCGATGGCGGCCAACACAACTGGGAGGCCGGCCGACATGGCGATGAAGCACGCGATGCCCAGTGGCATCGTCACGGCCCCCCACCCCCACCCCTCCCCGCGAGGGGGAGGGGCTTAGTCTGAAGGAGTCTCGTGTTCCCGTTCCGCCATGACCGGATCGGCCGCGACTATGCGTCACCGTAGTTGCTGAGCCTACGGCCCGGCGACCGGCGCCACCTCGACCGAGGCGTCGAAGGTGGCCTGACCCGCGGAGAAGCCGAAGAGGTCGACTGCTTCGTCGGGGATCGTGGGACGCCCCGAGGTCAGCGAGTTCAGCCCGTCCCAGCCGTCGCGCATCCACACCGTTCCCGCGCGAATGCCTTCGGTGACGCGCGCCCGCGCGGTCATCTCGCCCCGCTCGTTGTAGAGGCGGATCGCGCTCCCGTTTGTCAGGCCGCGGACGGTGGCGTCGGCGGTCGAGATCCAGAGGACGGGCTCGGGGTCGGCCTTGGCGAGCGTCGGCAGCGCGCGGCCGTGATCGTAGAAGCCGTGGAAGTGATTGAGCGTCCGACCTTGCCGGAAGATCAGCGGGTACGCGGAGGCCGGCAGGTCCTCGTGCACGGGCAGGGGCGGCAGCCCGAACGCCCGCGCCCGCTCCGAGGAGAACTCCACCTTCCCCGAGGGCGTGTCGAAGACGCGGTCGGGATACGCCACGTGCGAGATCCGCAGTGCGCGCATCCCGTCCTCGGCGCGGAGCGCGGCGACGGTCGCTTGTCCCGTCGAGGGATGGTCGAGGATCGCGTCGATCGGTCCCTCGTCGCTCTCCCAGGGGAAGAAGTCGGCGAGGCCGAGTCGCTGCGCCAGCGCTTTCAGGATCCACGTGTTCGAACGGGCCTCGCCGGGCGGCTCGAGGACCTTCGGCATCAGGTAGAGGTGAGTGTTGGTGCTCTTGCAGCCGATCTCCTCGAGCCACGAGGTGGCGGGGAGGACCACGTCGGCGAAGCGGCGGGCGGTATCGTTCATGAACAGGTCGTGACTCACGACGAGATCCTGGCGCGCCAGACCCTCGGCGACCTGGCCCGTGTCGGCGAACGACGACAGCATGTCGGTCCCGAAGAGGAGCATCACGTGCACCCGCCGCTCGAGGAGAGCTTCGGTGATCCGCGACATCTGGTTGGGGACGTACGAGCCGGGCGGACGGCGCTCGGTCAGCGTGATGTCGGTCAGGGCCTGGCCGTGGCTCGCGCTGCCGTGGCGCGGGCCGAGGCCGCCACCGGGCAGGCCGAGGTTGCCCGTCAGCGCGGGCAGGCAGCCGACGGCGCGCGCGCCCTGCCAGCCGTTCGCGCCCTTGTGCATCGAGCTGCCGCCGACCAGGATCATCGCCGGCTTGCTGGTCGCGTAGCGACGCGCGAGGGCGCGGATGCGCTCGGCGGCCACGCCTGTCACCGCCGCCGCCCATTCGGGTGTGTGAAGCGTCAGATGGGCCGCCAGCGCGTCGAAGCCGATGGTGTGGCGCGCGATGAAGTCGCGGTCGTGGAGCCCTTCATTGACGATCACGTGCATCATGCCCAGCGCGAGCGCGGCGTCCGTTCCCGGCCTGAGCACGATGACCTCGTCCGATCGCGCCGCCGCCTCCGTCTCGCGCACGTCGATGGTGACGACGTAAGCGCCCCGCCGCCGCGCCGCCACGAGATGCGGCGCCGTGTTCGGCTGGCTGGCGAGGTTCGCGCCCCACAGCACGATGAGCTGCGCGTGCTCGCCCATGTCCTCCTTGGTGTTCGTCCGTAGCGCGCCGGTGAGCCCGAGGCCGAAACCGCCGAGCCCCCAGCAGATCATCGACGGGCTCCACCACTGGCAGCCGTAGAGGTTGGCGAAGCGGCGGAGCAAGTGCGAGGAGACCCGCGTGCCGTAGTTGTTGGCGAAGAGCCCGTGGCCCGACCACGTCCCCACCGCCTCGCGCCCGGCCGCGCGCATGCGGCCGACGATCAGGTCGAGCGCCTCGTCCCAGCTCGCGCGGCGCCACGCGTCCTCGCCCCGCCGATCACGCACGAGCGGATGCAGCAGGCGGAGGGGGTTGCCGATGATCTCGCGTGAAGCCTGCCCGCGGATGCAGAGGAACCCGCGGCTATCGGGATTGTCGGGGTCGCCGGCGACACCGAGCAGGCGCCCGTCCTCGACCTCCAAGAGCATCCCGCACAACGTGGGATGACAATTCATCGGGCACATCGTCCGGACCTGCCGCCGCTCGCCGCTCATGACCGTCAGCATAGACGGTACTGGGCCAATTTGCTTCGCCATACTTCGATCATTTCACCGCTCGCCTCGTCGGAGACACCGACTCAGCTCGCACTACCACGTTACTCG
>JBGPYK010000244.1:0-4754 GCA_041493245.1 Methylomirabilia bacterium
CCCATCGAGATGAGCATCGCCTCGACCGACGGCGAGTGGCAGAGCCGGGTGCAGTGGTCGACGTTGTTCGTGCCCATGACCACGCGGCACAGCTTCTGGATCAGGTAGCCGTCCTCGTTGGTGGCCTTGGCGCTGGCCAGGGCCCCGAAGCGGCCCCGGTTCCGGGTCAGCCCGTCGGCGGCGACGTCGAGCGCCTCGTCCCAGGAGACTTCGCGCCAGCGCCCGTCGTGCTTCACCAAGGGGTGCAGGACGCGGTCGCGCGCGTGGACGAAGCCGGTGCCGAAGCGTCCCTTCACGCAGAGCATGCCGAGGCTCGACGGGTTGGCGGGCGCGTCGTCGGCCATCAACGCGAGGTGATCGTCCTCGCGCACCGCCACGGTGATCCCACACCCAACGCCGCAGTACGGACAGGTGGTGTCGACCCGGCGAATGATCTTGGCCGGCTGTTCTTTCGGCCGGAGCGCGCCCGTGGGACACGTGGCCACGCACTGGCCGCAGGAAGTGCAGACGGACGACGACATGAGCCCGTCGCCGGATACTCCCACCTTCATCGCGTGGCCGCGGCCCAGCATGGCGATGGCGCCGATCTGCTGAACGTCGTCGCACGCGGTGGTGCACCGCCCGCACAGGATGCAGGCGTCCCGATCGAGGACGAAGAACGACTTCGACGCGTCGGGCTCGAAGCGATGGAGCGCCGGCCACGACGGCTCGACGACGGCGTGCCGTGCGGTCACGATCCCGACCTGCCCGAATCCGCCGCGATCGTGACCGTCCGTCAGCATCGAGCGCGTGAGATCGAGGACGGTGGCGCGGATGCGCACGACGTCCGGATGCGTGGTGCTCACAATCATCCCGTCGCGTGCTGGGAGATGACACGCGGCCGGCGTCCCGCGCTGGCCCTCGACGTGGACGAGACACGTGCGGCACGCGCCGAGCGCCGGCCGGTCCGGATCCTTGCAGAGCTGCGGCAGCGGAATCTGGAGCTGGTTGACCGCGTCAAGGACGGAGGCGCCCGCCAAGATTTCGGCGTGACGCCCGTCGACGACCACTCTCATTCCCGGAACCTCGCTGTCTTCATGATCGGTCTCAGGCGGGGAGAGACATTTCGAGATATAGTGACCCGAATGACGCGCGTTCACAAGACCATCGAGAGATAGTCGCGGGCCATCGAGAAGGAGATCGCGATGACGGGACCACGGGTCGCTGGGGCTGACATGCGCCGAGGCGTGAGGGCGGGGGCCATGGCGCTGGCCGTGTGCCTCTGGCTCGGCGGGCCGGCAGCCGCGCAGGCGCCGCTGACGCTGGGCCTCGACGGCACCTTCGCGCCCCACGCCATGCCCAAGCTGGGCGGCGGCATCGAGGGCTTCAACGTCGACATGGCCAACGAGATCGCCCGCCGGCTGGGCCGGCCCGCCAACGTCGTCGCCCAGGAGTTCTCCGGGCTCGTCCCCGGACTCAACGCCAAGCGTTACGACTTCCTCGTGGCGCCGATGACGGTCACCGCGGAGCGCGCCAAGTCGATGCTCTTCACCGAGGGCTATCTCAACACCGACTACCAGTTCGTGATCAAGAAAGACGCCCCCGACATCACCAAGCTCGAGGACCTCAAGGGCAAGACGATCGCCGTCAACCGGGGATCGATCTACGACACCTGGGCGCGCGACAACCTGGGTAAGTACGGCTTCCAGGTCGAGAACTTCAACACGACGCCCGACGCCATCCAGGCCGTGCTGTCGGGCCGCGCCTTCGCCAACCTCGCCGGCAACACCGCCGCGGCGTGGGCCGTCCAGAAGACCCCCGGGCTGAAGCTCTCCTACACGATCAAGACCGGCCTGGTGTGGGCGATCCCGTTCCGCAAGGACGACGTGGCGTTCCGCAACCAGGTGGAGGAGGTCGTCGAGTGCATGAAGCTCGACGGCTTCTACGCGCGCCTCAGCGAGAAGTGGCTGGGGGTCAAGGCCGAGCCGGGCTCGCCCGCCGTGACGGTCTATCCCGGATACGGCACACCGGGCTTCGAGGGATACATCGCCGACAAGCCGGCGCCCAAGTGCAAGTGACCGCGCGCCCCTGACGACGTAACAGGCGCCGACCCTGACGGACTTTCAGCGGTTCGTCTTTAGCTTTTTCAACGTCGAGGTCATGCGCCGGTACTTGCCGTCGATCGTGGACGGCTTCGTGCTGACGATCTATCTGGCCGTCGCCGTCATCATCACCGGGCTCGCCGTGGGGCTGGCGCTGGCCCTGCTGCGCACGGCGCAGATCCGCCCCTTCAACTGGGCCATCGTGTTCGTCGTCGACCTGCTCCGCGCGCTGCCGCCGCTGGTCATCATCGTGCTGTTCTACTTCGCCCTTCCCTATATCGGCGTCCGCATGAGCGGGTTCACGGCGACGTGGGCCAGCCTCAGCCTCGTGCTGGCGGCCTTCGCCGAGGAGATCTTCTGGGCGGGCATTCTCGCGGTGCCGAAGGGACAGTGGGAGGCCGCGCGCTCCACCGGGTTGACGTTCAGCCAAACGCTGACCTTCGTCGTGCTGCCGCACGCCATACGCCTCACCATCCCTCCGCTGACCAACCGCGCCATTGCGATCACCAAGGGAACCGCGCTGGCCTCCGTCGTGGGGGTCCCCGAGATCCTCACCCAGGCCATTACCGGCGAGTCGTTCTCGGGCAACGCCTCTCCCCTTACCCTCGGCGCGGCGGCCTACCTGGTCCTGTTCGTCCCCTTCGTCATCGTCGGCCGCTGGGTCGAGACCCGTTTCACCTGGAAGCGCTGACCGCCGTGGACGCCCTCCTCCAGAACTTCTTCAACGCGGAAATCATGCGGGCGGCGACGCCGCTGCTCCTCAAGGGGCTGGGGATGACGGCGATCCTCTGCCTGGTCGTCGTGCCGCTGGGCCTTGTGGGCGGGCTCACCGTGGCGCTGCTGTTCAGCCTCCACCGCCGGTGGATCAACTGGCCAATGATCGTCTACGTCGACTTCTTCCGGGCCTTCCCTCCGCTCGTCCTCCTGATCTTCATCTTCTTCGGGCTGCCGTTCGTCGGCGTGAATTTACCAGCCTTCGCCGCCGTCGCCCTCGCCTTTCTCCTCAACACCTCGAGCTACTACGGCGAGATCTTCCGGGCGGGCATCGAGAGCGTGGGCAGCGGACAGGCCGAGGCCGCGCGGTCGACGGGGCTCACGCGAGCCCAGACCCTCGCCTACGTCGTCCTGCCCCAGGCCATGCGCAACGTGCTGCCGGATCTCATCGGCAACACGCTGGAAGTCGTCAAGCTCACGTCGCTGGGGAGCGTGGTCGCGCTGCCCGAGCTGCTCTACGCCGCGCGCTCCGCCCAGTCGATCACCTACAACCCGTCTCCGATCGTGCTCGCCGCCGCGATGTACTTTGCCCTGCTCTGGCCCGGCGTCCGCGTGCTCAGCCGCCTGGAGCACCACATGCTCGCCTCGCGGCACTAAGTCCTCCGTTTGCGCAATTACAGACCCTCCCCTTGACGGGGAGGGTCGGCGAGCGAAGCGAGCCGGGGTGGGGTGTGACCGAGACGTCACCGGAGGATCATGTCGCGGCGTCCTCGATCCAGACCTGGAGGGCTCCATCTTCTTCCTTGAGGCGGTAGGTCTCGAGGCCGCTCTCGGCGTCGGTGAGCGGAGCGCCCGTGGCCACGTCGAACTGCCACATATGCTCGAGGCAGGTCAGCACGCTGCCGTCGTGGACGCCGTCCTCGAGCTTGTAGGCCTCGTGGGGGCAGTACGCCTGGTACGCGTAGTAGGTCCCCTCCGCGTTGACGATCAGGATGCTCGGCCCGCCGCCGAGGTCGAACTGCTTCATGCCGCCCGGCGCCACGGCGCCCGGGTCACAGACTCTCTTCCACATCTCAGGCTCCTCGATTAGGGTTGTACCCGCATGCGCGCCGCTCTCCTGCTCGCGAGTCTCGGCGCTTTCCTCTGCTCCCTCGACTCCGCGCTCAACGTCGCCTTTCCGGCGATCTCCGCGGCCTTCGGCGTGGCGCCGGGACGGGTCGCGCTCCTCATCGTCTTCTACCACGTTCCCATTGGGGTCCTCACCGTGATCGGCGGGCTGCTCGGCGACCGCTTCGGACACCGGCGGGTGTTCGCCTGCGGCGTGTGGACGAGCGCGCTGGCCTTCCCGCTGTGCGGCCTCGCGCCAGACTTTACCCTCCTTCTGGTCGCGCGCGCCGTGCAGGGGGTGGGTGCGGGGCTCGTGTTCGGCACGGTGCCCGCGCTCGTCACGCTGGCCCTCGCCCCCGCCCGGCGGGCGCCCGGCCTCGGAGTGCTCAACGTCGCGGCCGGCGCCGGCCTTGCCGTGGCTCCCCTGATCGCCGGTGTGCTCGTCGACGCCTTCGGTTGGCGCTCGGTCTTCCTCTTCCGCGTCCCGCTCGCCCTGGCCGCCGGAGTCGCGTCGCTGCTCCCGCTGCCCGCCCAGCGCCGCGAGGCGTCGGCTGCGGTCGACGTGCCCGCATTCTCGCTCCATCTCGCGCTCTGCAACGCGCTCGCGATCGCCGCCAACGCCGCGTCCTTCTCGACCTACATCTTCGTCCCCTACTACCTCGTCGACGTCGTCCGGTATCCGGCGAGCCTCGCGGGCGTCGCCTTCATGGCGGTCCCGTTGTCCGCGTCGCTTGGTGGTCTCGCCGGCGGCTGGCTGACCGTGCGCTTCGCGCCTCGGCACCTGGTCATCGCGGGGCTTGCGCTCGAGACGGTCGGGCTCTTGGCAATCACCACGCTCGACGGCGCCAGCAG
>JBGPYK010000099.1:0-7282 GCA_041493245.1 Methylomirabilia bacterium
GCGTCTGGCCATGCTCAAGCGCGGCGAGGCGGACGTCGCATATGCGGTCTCGGGCGAGATCGGCGAGGAGGTGCGCCGCACTCCCGGGCTCACCCTCCGGCCCACGCCGTTCGTGAGCGCCCACTGGCTCGTCTTCGTCGACCAGTGGGATCCCAGCTCGCCGTGGCACGATCGGCGCGTGCGTCTGGCCGCCAACTACGCCGTCGACCGCCAGGCCGTCAACCTGGCCGAAACCCTCGGATTCTCCAAGATCACGGGGAGCATCATCCCCACCAGCTTCGACTTCTACTGGCAGCCGCCGGTCCATCCCTACGATCCGACGAAGGCCAAGCAGCTCCTTGCGGAAGCCGGGTACCCGAAGGGCTTCGAGGCGGGGGACTTCTGGTGCGACGCCGGGGCCAGCGGGTACGCCGAGGCCGTCCTCAACTACCTGCAGGCGGTGGGCATCCGGACGAGGCTGCGCCCGCTCGAGCGGGCCGGGTTCATCAAGTCGTATCAAGAGAAGAAGCTAAAGAACATCGTCTACGGCCTGAGCGGTGTCTTCGGCAACGCGGCCACCCGGATCGAGGCGTTCTCGGTCTCGAGCGGCATCTACGCCTACGGGGGCTATCAGGACATCGACGGCCTCTTCAGAGAGCAAGCGGGCGAGCTCGATCGGAAGAAGCGCGAGGCGACCCTCCATCGCATCCAGCAGCTGATCCACGAGAAAGCCATGTACTTGCCGATCTGGCAGCTCGCCCTGCTGCAGGGGTACGGTCCGCGCGTCGCGGAGTCGGGGCTCGGGCTCATCGCCGACTATCCGTGGTCGGCTCCTTACGAGGACCTGAAGCTCAAGGCGAAATGAAGCGGTCGGCTCGGCCGGGTTCGCCCGGCGGCTAGGGCGCGACGAGGAGACAGCCATGGACCGAGGAATCTGGGCGACGTGGTACGACCTGGAGGTCGAGGGGAAGAACGAGTACCTGGGCTGGCTGCATCAGGTACTTCTCCCAGCCATGCTGGCTCGTCCCGGCTACCTGTGGGCGGCGCACGTGGAGAACGTCGTCTCACCCGAGCGGGAGGCGCGCAACCAAGCGAGACTGACTCACGTCGACGACCCGTCGGTGCCGACCGGCTTCGGATACCTGCTGCTGTACGGCGCCTTGAACCCGCACGTGTTCGTCGACCCGACGCCTTCGGAGCTGCGCACAGGTATGGATGTCGAAGGACAGCGGATGTTCGGACGCCAGGTCCGGGCACGATCGTGCATCTTCGTCGAAGCCGACCGCGTGGAGGGTCCGGAGGCCGGGCGGCGCGGTCCGGGCGTGACGCCGGGACCGATCATCCAGTTCGGGAGCTTCAACATCAACGCGCTGGAGAACGAAGCGGAGATGAGCGCCTGGTACGCTCGCTCTCGGCTTCCCCTGGTGAAGCCGCTGCCGGGCTCGGTCGGCGCGCGTAAGCTGGTCTCGATCGCCGGCTGGGCCAAGCACGCCATCCTGTACGAGTTCTCTTCGCTGAAGGCGGCGGAGGCGAATCTCGCCGATCCGAGCGACTGGACGCGGCGGGTCGTCGGCAACCTGGTGCACGCGCCGCACTCGCCGACGCTCGGCGTGCGCATCTGGCCTCCCGTTCAGGGCGGGTAACCCGATCAGGGAGCGAAGAACCTGAAGTGTTTGACGAGTTGACGAAGAGTCAGGCATGACGACGTATCGAGCGGACCACGTGGGAAGCTTCCTGCGGCCGCCGGAGCTTCTGGAAGCCCGGACGGATCATGCCGAGGGTCGCATTGGGGAAGCCGCGCTTCGCGAGGCCGAAGACCAGGCGACCCTGACGATCCTCGACTTGCAACGGCAGACCGGAGTCGATGTCTACTCTGACGGCGAGTACCGCCGTGGGATGTGGATCACCGGGTTGCCGGCGGCGGTGGAGGGCTTCGGTCCCGGGGCGATGCTGAACATCCGGAACTGGCGAGGTCGGCCGCTTCCCTACGTGCCCGGGCAGACGGGCACGCGCCACGCGGCAGCCGCCGGCCAGAATCCGCCCGCCGTCATCATCGGCAAGCTCAGACCGAAGCATCGAATCACGGGCGTCGAATCCGCCTTCCTCGGGCGGCACGCGGGGGGCCCGTTCAAGATCACGATTCCGAGCCCGGCCTGGTACCTGCGCGGCTACGTCAAGGGCACGTCGGATCGCGTCTACCCGTCCGCGGCGGATGCGCTCCGCGACCTCACGGGCATCGTCCACGAGGAAGTGAAGGCGCTGGTGGAGGAGCGTGTGCCGTACGTGCAGATCGACTCCATCCGCTACGTCTTCGACTATACCGACGAACAGCGTCGACACGAGTGGCAGGAGCTGGGCATCGACCCCGGCCTGGCCATCGACGAGAACATCGCCGCCGACAACGCCGTCATCGATGGGGTGGCGCGCGAGGGCGTGACCTTCGGGCTGCACATGTGTCGCGGCAACAACCGCAGCCGCTGGTTCGCCGAGGGTGGTTACGACCGAATCGCCGAGAAGGCGTTCGGCCAGCTTCACTACGATCGCTTCCTGCTGGAGTACGACAGCGAGCGGGCCGGTGGCTTCGCGCCGCTTCGCTTCGTCCCGAAGGGCAAGACCGTGGTTCTCGGTCTCATCTCGACCAAGGCGTCCCCGCTCGAAGCGCAAGACGACCTGCTCCGGCGCATCGACGAGGCCGCGAAGTACGTGCCGGTCGCCGACCTCGCGCTGAGCCCGCAGTGCGGCTTCGCGTCGGTCGCCGCCGGCAACGAGATCTCCTGGGACGATCAGCGCAAGAAGCTCGAGCTGCTCGTCGACACCGCGCGCAAGGTCTGGCCCCGGTAAACGGGCACTCGCGGGGGAACTGACTCGCGAGCTCCTCGATCCCCTTCGCGTCGCTCGGTCGCACCGTCGAGCTCGCCTTGACCTCGAGGCCGATCATTCGTCGCCCACGGGCGAGCACGAAGTCGACCTCGGTCTGCGCATGGGTCCGATAGAAGTGCAGGCGAGCGGGCGGGGCAGCCATCTCCGCGTGGGCGGCGAGGTTCGCGTGCACTCAGGTCTCGAGGAGCGGGCCGGCGAGCGAGTCGGCGATGCCGTCGGTCCAGGCCTCGACGTCGAGGAGGTGCGCCGCCAGCCCGGAGTCCCACAGAAAGAGCTTCGGAGACTTGACCAATCGCTTGCGGACGTTCCGCCAGAAGGGCGTCCGGCGCTCCGCGACGTACGTCGTCTCGAGCACGCCCACCCAGCGTCGCGCCGTGTCGACGGAGACGCCGACGTCCCGTGCGATGTCGGTGACGTTGAGGAGCCGTGCGGTGGTGGCGGCGCAGGCCGTCAGAAAGCGAAGGAACGCGGGCACGTCGTCGATCCTGACGACCGCGGGGACATCCCGCTCGATGTAGCTCTTACGGTACTCGCGAAACCAGGAGCCGCGCTCGCGTCCTCCCAGGTGGATGGCCGGCTCATTCGTGATCGTTATGCGGCCAGCGTGAGCCGGGTTCAATTGAATCGACTTGCTCCGTCATACCGAGGCGGCGGCCACCGATCTCGGGTTTATCCGTGATCGGTAGCTAAAGTGCGCAAGGGAAAGTGCGCCGTTCGGCAATAGCCGACTGGCGTGGCCGCCCTCAAAGGATGACGGGGCCGGCGCCTTGGCGTCTCGCCTGCTAGAGCGGCTTGACCGCAACCTTGCGGAACTTGACCACGCCTGCGCCCCATTGCAGCGTGAAGTGCCCTTCCTCGAACATTCCGTTGTTGAGGTCGACGGTCTTCTGCCCATTGAGCAGCACGGTGATTTGCCTGCCCTGGGCGGTGATCTCGAAGGTGTTCCACTTGCCGGCGGCCTTGGGCATCGGGTTGACTTCGGCGAAATTGACGATCGAGCCGGTGCCGTAGGACGGGTCCGGGCGCGTGTCGAAGATGTTGACCTCGTAGCAGGTCCTGGCGCCGATGGCCTTGGGATCTTTGCAGCGCACGAAGATGCCGCTGTTAGCTCTCTCGTCGGTCCAGAACTCGGCATAGATCATGTGGTTCTTGTACGAGTTCTTGGTGACCAGGTGGCCGCCGCCCTGGGGGGCGCCCGGGTTGGCAGTCGACTTGTCGGCGACGATCGCGCCGTCCTCGATCCGCCAGTTGGCGGCGCCGACTTGGTCCCAGCCATTCAGGGTCCTGCCGTCGAACAGCTGGGTCCAGCCCGGGCCGGTCTGGCCGGAGGCCGGCGGCGCCGCATGCATGGCGGCGAAGCCTGCGATGAAGAGCCCTGCGACGAGGGCGAATGCGCGTGACGGTGTGCGTTGCATGGTATTCTCCTCCCTGTACTCAGACGATGACGTTTCCTTGTAAGCGGACGATGCCGTTTCTCGGCAGGCGGCGAGTCGATGTATAGGAAATTTAAACGCCCTTTTTCGCTGACGGAAGCTATATCACCGAACCGGCGAGTAGTCAATCGCACGTGTGTTTAGTGAAAATTGCGGTTTTGCGGAGAGTCTTCGGGCCCTGCATCGGCCCGAGGTGGCTGATGTCGACACAGTTTGACCTCTTGCGCGAGTGCCGGGCCGAGCCGGATCGTCGGCGCTATGGCAGCACCGGTCTTGGCTTGAGGATCAAACCGTTTGGAATAGATCGAATCGCCGCGCGGGGGAGCGCGGGGCGCGGCTGGGTAGGCCGCCGGCACGCTCGCGTAGACCGGCACGGCGGTCACCTTCGCGGCGTCGTAGACGGTGTTTCCGACGAGCACGCCGGCGCGCGCGTCCCAACTCACGTCTCGCTCCTCCTTGAAGCCCGGGTGTGACCCCGCGGACGGGAGCGCCCGATCGTCTTCGAACGGTCTACGGCGTGAGGTCCCGCAGCACGGCCCGGCAGGGGGCGCCGTCCAGGCCGCGGAGGCGGAGGGGAAAACAGATCAGCTCGTAGCGCCCGGGCACGATCTCCGACAGGTCGACGCCTTCGAGGAGCACCACGCCGTGGTCGAGGAACGCGCGGTGCACCGGGGCCTGCTCGTCGGCATGCGCCACTGACAGATAATCGAGTCCGACCAGCTCGACGCCCCGGGCGACCAGCGCGCGCGCCGCCTCCACGGAGAACGCGACGAAATCCGGGTCATAGTCGGATTTCCTCAGCAGGTGCGAGTTCCGGGTCTTGAAGAGAATCCGGGTCACGCCGTCGAGCGGGATCGCCCTCACGTGGTCCTCGGTGATGTACCGATCGGCGTCGACCGCGTGCACGAGGGCGGGGCCGATGAACCGCTGGAGCGGCAGCGCGTCGATGCCGGCCCCGTCGGGCAGGAAGTGGAACGGCGCGTCGACGTGGGTGCCGGCGTGCACGCTCACGGTGAGGGCCGAGGCGTTGGCGGGATCGCCCCGGCTCATCCGCCGGCGTTCGTGAAGCTCGAGCGGCGGCGCGGCGACCCAGCGGACGGTCTCGGCGGAGAGATTGAGCGAGATGTCGTAGTACCTCACGCGGTCTCCCCCTGCCTGCAGGCTGCGTAGAAACGCGCAGGCTGCTCAAAAAGGTCCAGATGCGAGGCGGCGCCCGCCGGCCGCACGCGAGGCGTACTCCCTGTACGTTGAGCGTGCGGCCAAGGGCGCCAACGAAGCAGATGGGCCTTTTTCAGCAGCCTGCTACCGCTTCGGCGGCTTCCAGAACTGATCGACGTCGTGCACCACGTCGAGCACGGTGTTCTGGAGCTTGCCGCCGACTTTGTCCACGCGACGGATGTAGGTCGGGATGATCGCGTTCTGCTTCTCGTCGAAGCGGAAGCTGCCGCCCGGCGCCTCGAAGCGCACGCGGCGCAACGCCTCCAGGAAGCGCGGCTGGTCCTCGACGTTGCCGCCGATGGCCTTCATCGCCTCGCCGGCCGCCTTTGCCGCCAGATAGCCGAGGTGGTTGTTGTACACGGGGTCCTTCCGGAACTTCTTGCTGAGGGCCTGGACGAAGCGTTTGTTCTCCGCGGTGTCGAGCACCGGCGAGTAGGACAGCCAGCTCACGACGCCCACCGCGGCGTCGCCGACCGTCTTCAGATAGGTCTCGTTCACCGTCTCCCCGAGCGCCAGGAGCGGCAGCTTTCCCTTGAGGCCGTAGTCGCTCCAGGCCTTGAGCCACTGGGGCGCGCCGGGTCCCCAGAGGATGGCGACGACCGCGTCCAGGTCCTGGGCCTTGCTCTGGACCCGGGTGATGTAGGGCGCGACGTCGACGGCGCCCAGCGGCATCAGCACTTTCTCGGCCGACTGGCCACCGCTCTCCATGAACGTCTTGATGAAGCCATCGGTCTGCTCGTGACCGGCGACGTAGTCGAGCCCGACGACGGCGATCCGCTTGTGGCCGAGCTTGGCCGCGACGTACCAGCCGCCGGCGGCCTCCTGCTGATAGCTCGACATGGCGCTCCGGAAGATGGTCGGGCCGGCTTTCTCGGCGGTCAGGTTGTTGGCGGTGGCCTGGGTGATAATCCACGCAACCTTGCGCTCGTGGAGGTAGTCGCGGACGGCCACCGCCACGGCGCTGGACACGGGCCCCAGGATCAGGTGGACTTTGTCCGATTCCACCAGCTTCCTCGTCTTCGTGAGCCCCACGTCCGGCTTACCTTCGGCGTCGGCGATGAGCAGCATGACCGGCCGGCCGGCCACCTGGTTGCTCATCTCGTCTTCCCAGTAGAGCTTGATCCCCTCGTTGATCTCCGAGCCGTTGACGGCGAGCGGCCCGGTCAGCGCGTTGATGAGGCCGATCTTGATCGGCTCCTTCGGCGCCTGGGCGAGCGCGGCCACGCCGGCCACGAGGACGGCGAGGACGGTGAGTCCGCAGAGCGTTCCGCGGAGCATCGAGGTCATCCCCCTGCGCATGGTCTTTCCTCCTCGTCGTCGCTCGGGTTCATCCCGTGCGTCTCACGCGGGGTCGAGGGTAGCACGTGGCGCAGCTCGCCGATGCCCTCGATCCGGAGCCGCACGGTCTCGCCAGCCTGACGCTCAGTGATTCTTGAGCGGCTCCGCGTCGATCAAGACGAAGGCCACGCGGCAGACCCGGCCGCTCCGATTCGACCACGCGTGGTACGTCCCGCGTTGAATGAGCACGTCACCCGGTCGCATGAGGGTCTCTCCCTCGTCCAGGACGGCCCAGATCTCACCCTCGAGGCAGATGGCGTAGTCGACGGTGTCCGTCGCGTGAAACCCGGGGTCCTTCGCCGAGCGGTCGGGCGTGGTCTTGGCCCCGCGCTTAGCCAACTCTTTGGGGTCGGCTCGTTGCACGCTGTCCGGGACGAACTCGACGATGCGCAGCACCGTTCCGCCCCGGTTGGCAGGCGGGATCCGGAAGATCA